>CALFYN010001221.1 GCA_937952345.1 uncultured Acidobacteriota bacterium | reverse complement strand
TCTCCAAATTCAGCTTTCCCGGCGTGAATTCATGATTGGCGAACGATCCGTAGAAATGCTCCGTCTGAAAACGCGGAGCCTCCACCGCCTCCTGCGGACTCATCCCGAACTCAATCATATTCAGCAGAGCCTGCAGCATCGCCTGGTCCTGGTTATCGCCTCCCGGCGTCGACATCGCGAAATACGGCTTGCCGTCCTTCAAAACAAGAGTCGGGCTTAATGTTACGCGCGGACGCTTCCCCGGCCCGATCTGATTGGCATGACCCGCCGTCAGCACGAACGATTGCAGCCGCGTGGAGAAGGGAACTCCCGTATCGCCCGCAATCACCGATGGCAGCCACGCCCCGCTCGGCGTCGCCGAAAACACATTGCCTTGCCGGTCCACCACGTTCACGCAAGTCGTATCCTGCGCCTGCGACGGAGACGTCGTATTGCTCGGCGGCGGCAGCGGCGGCAGGATCGCTCCAGGCCGGTGCTCCATCGATGCCCGCGCCGCGTCGATCTGTTGGCGCCGTTGCGTCGCGTATTCCTTCGATAGCAGCGTCTCGGCCGGCAGCTTGCTGAACTTCGGATCCCCGTAATAACGGTCGCGATCGGCAAACGCCAGCTTCGTGGCCTCCACCACCGTGTGCAGATACTCCGGCGAGTTGTGGCCCATCTTCTTGAGATCGTAGCCTTCCAGGATATTCAGCGCCTGAATCATCACCGGCCCCTGTGTCCAGAACCCGGGCTTGCACACTTCATAGCCGCGATAAGTGCCGCACACCGGCTTGTCTTCATCGGCTTCGAACGCCGCCATATCCTTGCGCGCAATCAATCCACCGTTGGCTTCGGAAAAATCCGCGATGCGCTGCCCCAGCTTGCCTTTATAGAAATGATCGCGCACCGCCTTCAGCTTCTTGTCCCGGTTGCCGCGCGTCTTCTTTTCCACCGCCGCCAGTTCCCGCAGCGTCTTGGCCAGCGTCGGCTGGCGGAATATCTCTCCGCGCTTCGGCGGTGCGCCGCCCGGCAGGAAAAACTCCGCCGACGCGGGCCACAATTGCAAAATGCGCTGGTTGCGCGAAATGAACGAAACGTATTCCTCCCCGATCGGGAATGCATCGGCATACTCAATCGCAGGCGCAATCACATCGGCGAACGACTTGGTGCCGTATTTCCGCAGCGCCAGCATCAGGCCATCGAAAAGCCCGGGTAGAATCGCCGCCCGCAGCCCCTGCCCCGGAATCGGAGGCATATCGTTGGCCGACTCCCATTGCTCCGCCTTCCGCGTTTGGTAGTACTCCACAGTGGCTTTCTCCGGAGCCGTGCCCACTCCGCTAATCACAATCGGAGGCTTGCCGTTCATCTTCACAATCAGCGGCATTTCGCCGCCTAATCCCACGCGCGCCTGCTCGGTCACCGTTGCCGCGAACACGCTCGCCACCCCCGCGTCGATGGCGTTGCCACCCTGCATCAACATGCGGAAGCCCGCTTCCACTTCGAAGTTGTTCGCCGCCGCCACCATCTCCCGCGTGCCGCGGACCGGTGGAAACATCGTGCCCTGCTGCGCCCACAGCGCGATGGCGCCGGCCAGCAAAACCAGAACTGCAAGGGATCGCTTGTGGAGTTTCATCGGAGTATCCCTAAATTGTCACACGGTTCCCGCCACCGTGCGCGCGCTCCGCCATCCGCCGGTACTTGCGCAATAACTCGAACAACACCACGCCCCCGGCCGTCGCCACGTTCAGCGAATGCTTCCGCCCCAGCATCGGGATCCGGATATGCGTATCGCACATCGCCGACAACTCCTCGCCCACTCCATCCACCTCATGCCCGAAAATCAAACACACCGGAAAGCGCGGCCGCCAATCGAACAAATCCACCGCATGCACGCTGGTCTCGATCGCCACAATCTCCACCTCGCGCCCCCGTAACTCCCGCACAACCCCCGCCGCGTCCCACGAGTGCTCCCACGCCACCGTTTCCTCGGCCCCCAGCGCCGTCTTGCGAATCTCCGCATTCGGCGGCTTGCCCGTAATTCCGCACAAATACAGCTTCTCCAGCCCCACCGCATCCCCCGTGCGAAAAAACGCACCGACGTTATATCCGCTGCGCACATTGTCCAGCAGCACGCTCACGGGAAGCGGCTTCAGCCCGTCATACGGACCCGCCGCCGCTGTCGCCGCATATGGCAATCGTTCGCTCAAACCGAAACTTCTCCCCCTCTCCTGTGTTAGGAATAGGGACAGGAGAGACACTACTGATGAAAACACTATTTTCCTCGATTCTCGTTTCCGTGCTGCTCGCCGGGACTATGCTCGCCGCCTCCATCGACGGCAAGTGGAAGGCAACCTCGGAATCAAAAAGTAAAAAAGGAAAGAGTGCCACCATCACCACCATCTTCGAACTGAAGGCCGACGGCTCCACGCTCACCGGTTCCGTCACCACCGGCCGCGGCCGCCGCGACGTCACCATGACCATCAAGGACGGCAAGATCGAAGGCGACCGCTTCACCTTCACCACCGTGCAACAGAACAAGAAAAAGGGCGAAGTGAAAGTCGAATGGAGCGGCTCCGTCACCGGCGACGAACTCAAAGGCACCAGCACCCTCGGCGGAAAGCGCAAAGGCACTGAGTTCACCGCCAAGCGCATGTAGCGCGAACCTACTGCCGTATCAGGCTCCG
>CALFYN010001220.1 GCA_937952345.1 uncultured Acidobacteriota bacterium | reverse complement strand
CGTGCAGTACACCCACATGCTGAGTCCGCACGCCATCCACGACTTGAAGTTCACCGGCGCCTATGAAATACGCCCGCGCGAGGCCAACCTGGAGGCGCCCACCGTAACGGCGACACCCGTCGGCTCCTTCGGCGCGCGGAATTTTCTGCCCACCGTACAGGACGATCTGCGCTACCAGATCACCGACGGGCTTTCCCTCTCGCGTGGCGCGCATACCTTCAAGCTGGGCATCGATTTCAGCCGCATCACCACAACGCAGTCCTTCGGCTTCAATCAATTCGGAGCCTTCACCGTCGGCACGGCTGATGTCACGCGCATCCTCACGCTGCTATCCGCCTCGGCCACGCAGAATCGGTTCGATGGCCGCGAAGTTACCTATGCTCGGCAGATCGGGAATCTGGCCGCCGCCTACGGCGTGCACCAGTTCGCTTTCTACGGCCAGGATAGCTACCGTCTCAGCCGCAAGCTCACGCTCGATTACGGGCTGCGCTGGGAAGGGCAGTGGAATCCCGAAGTCGAGGCCAGCAATACCGCGCTCGCCAGCCGCTTGCGCGGATTCCAGTTTCCCAATGGAGCGACGCTCGATCCGGACCGCATCGCCAGCCGCGGCAATCAGTGGATGCCGCGCCTCGGCGTGGCCTATGTGCCCTTTGCCGGAGCGCGCCGCACGGTCATCCGCGCGCACACCGGATTATTCTATGCCGCCACTCCCCTGCTGCTGTTTTCCGGACATACCAACAACCTGCGCAATCCGCCGGGCGACGTGTCCATCACGCTCGCGCCCACCGCGACGCAGACCGTCTATCAGCAGTTGGCGGCCGTGGGCGTCAATCTCAACAGCACGCCGCTCGGCAGTCTGCCGGTGATTCCGGTGGAAGCCGTGCAGCGCGCCGCCGCGCTCGCCGCCGGAGGCGTGGCCCGCGATCCGTTCACCGGCATCGGCCTCACCATGATGGCTTCCGATTACCGCAACCCGCGCAGTGCGCAGGCCGGGTTCGGAGTGGAGAAAGAAATCACCGCCAGCTTCATTGCCGGTGTGCAATGGAATTACGTAAATACCGTCCAATTGCACAGAAATCGCGATTACAACCTGCCCCTGCCGGTGGTGCGCGCAGGCGATGGCCGCCCGATTTACGGGTTGCGCACGCAGGGCCGGCTGCGTCCGATCTCTACGCTGGGGTCGATCATCGTGCGCGAAAGTTCCGCGCGGTCGCTCTATCGCGGCATGACCGTGCAGTTGCAATACCGCAAGCAACGCGTGCAGTTTTCCGCATACTACACCCGCTCTTCGAACTACTCCGACGACGATTCCGAGCGCGATGCCAGCAGCGTCTACTACGACGACGCCCTCAACTTCCGCCACGATTACGGCTTCTCCAATCTCGACGCCAAACATCAGTTCACCTCGCACACGATGGTGCAACTGCCCTGGGGCTTCGAAACGGCGCTGATCTTCCGCCTGCGCAGTGGAGCGCCGTTCAACGCCCGCACCCTCGTCGATCAGAACGAGGATCTCTCCACTTCCGACCGTCCCTACGCGGCGCCCGGCGTGCCGTTCGTACGCAATTCATTCCGCAATCGCGAAGT
The DNA here is from genome assembly GCA_937952345.1 of uncultured Acidobacteriota bacterium. GTDB lineage: Bacteria > Acidobacteriota > Terriglobia > Bryobacterales > Bryobacteraceae > CADEFT01. Next base: position 362 of record CALFYN010001220.1, on the reverse strand, counting down.
GACGTTCAACGATCTGCGCGTGATCAGGAACGTGCGGCTCGGCGGCGACGTACGGCGATTGCAGATTTCGGTGGAGTTGTTCAACATGCTCGGCATTGACAATGTGGTGTTTGGGCCGAACAGCGCCTTCTACGGACCGGGCATCGCCGCATCCGGCGGCTTTGCTCCCGTTGACCCGCGATTCCAGCGCCTGAAGCTCCCCGACACCACCTACGATGCCAACAATCAACAAGTGGGCAATCCGTTTCAGGCGCAGGTGGGATTGCGCTTCTATTTCTGACGGAGCCTAGTCGAGCACCAGCCGCACTGCCAGCAGCAACCCCAAACCCGCCAGGAACGCAACGAAGTGCAGAATGTTGCGG
>CALFYN010001219.1 GCA_937952345.1 uncultured Acidobacteriota bacterium | reverse complement strand
GGTGGCCGACCTCGGCAAGCGAGGCTACTCTGTCGGCTTCATCGTGTTTATCTACCTCTGCCTAATCTCAATGACTGTGGCTTGGGTTCTCAAGTACGTTGACAATAAGGCGGAGCCTGTCGATAGTTCTCTCGAATATCCGGCTATCGCTGGCCGGAAGTCAGGCGGTGCGGCATGAGAAGTCGAATCACGACCGTCATCCTGCTCATAGGTGTGCTCTTCAGTCTGGCTCTGTTGGCCGGCAAGTTCAACTCGTCCCGGCTGCCCGGAAACCAGGAGGGCTACGAGCCGCCGCAGCCGATCGCGTACTCACACCGTCTTCACGCGGGCGAGCTTAAGATTGAGTGCCTCTACTGCCATTCCAACGCGGCGCTAAGCCGCCACGCCGGCATTCCCTCGGCCAACATCTGTCTGAATTGCCATATAAAGGTCCGTTCTTCGTTCGGCGCGGTTCGCCACGAAGACGAGGTCGCGGAAAAAGAGAAACGAAAACCGCGAGCGATTGTCTCCTCGGAATTGGGCAAGTTCTACAGCGCCGTCGGGTTAGATCCTGCAGGTGAGCCAAATGTGGAAGGGGTGACACAAAGTATCTCCTGGACTCGTGTCCACAATCTGCCCGACTATGTTTACTTCGATCACCGCGCACATGTACGCGTGGGCGTGGCGTGCCAGACATGCCACGGCCCCGTCGAAGCCATGGAGCGGATGCGGCAGCACTCGAGCCTCAGCATGGGCTGGTGCGTGAACTGCCATCGCGAGTCGAATGATAGGGGCGTTCAGGGACAGCGGGTTTACGCTTCCATCGATTGCGCCACATGCCACTACTGAGGAGACTCCGTAAATGAACGAACCCAATCCGCGTCTCTGGCGCAATCTCGAAGAGTACGAGGATCCGCAACTTCGAGCGAGCCGGGGAGAAACCGAATTCGAAGATACTCCGCTCCGCAAGCCGGAGCCGCCTGGGCGGCGCGATTTTCTGCGGGCCGCGGGGTTTGTGCTGGCCGCATCTACCTTCACGGCCTGCAACCGCGCGCCGGTGAGAACGGCCACGCCTCTACCGGCCCAACCGGAAGGTTTCGTTCCGGGCCGGACCTACGACTACGCGACGGTTTGCCCAGGGTGTCCCGCCGGCTGTGGTGTTCTGGCCAAGGTTCGCGACGGCCGTCCGATCAAACTGGAAGGGAATCCGGACCATTCCGTCTCTCGGGGGGCATTGTGCGCGGTAGGGCAGGCCTCCATCCTGAGCCTCTACGACAGTCATCGTCTTCGCAAGCCTCTCTCTTCCAGTAAGCCTTCCACGTGGGAGGAGACTGACCGTGCCATCGGGGAGGCTCTGGCAATGATCCGGTCCCAAAAGGGAGCGGTGCGAGTCCTCACGCCAACACTCACCAGCCCTACATTGCTCCAACAGATTCGTGGTTTCGTTGGAAGCTTCGACGGTGGACGGCATGTGGTCTTCGATCCGCTCCCGGCATCCGCGATTCTCGACGCACATGAAGCATTGTTCGGCCTACGCGCCCTGCCACAGATGCGGTTCGAGAAAGCGCCGGTGGTCGTGTCGTTCGATGCGGATTTTCTGGGAACGTGGATTTCGCCCGCCGCATTCACACGCGGCTATCAGGCGGGGCGTGCGGACGATGGCCGCCCGTCGGAATCTGCCTGGCATGTGCAGTTGGAATCGCGCATGTCACTGACCGGCACCAAGGCGGATGAACGGATCCGGCTTGCTCCCGATGAACTCGCACCTGCGGTCGAAATGCTCGCGGTCCGTGTTGCGTCGCGCGCAGGCGCGCGGTTCGGGGGAGATGCAGCGGCGGTGCCCGGAGTGCCTCCCGCCACCATGGACGCTTTGGCCGAACGCCTTTGGAAGGCGCGTGGACGCAGCCTGGTGCTTTGTGGGATCGAGGATCTGGCAGCGCAGAGGGTTTGCGCCTTCATCAACCATGTTCTGGGCAACTACGGGGCTACGCTGGACCTGGAACGTCCTTCCTTGCAGCGTCAAGGCAGCGACCGCGACATGGCCGCTCTGCTCGCCGAGATCGCCGGTGGCCGGGTGGCTGCTCTCTTTGTCCAAGGAATCAATCCGGCGGCGGACTTGCCCCTGGACAAATCCGCATTGGATGCCTTCCGGCGCATCCCCCTGCTGGTGAGTCTGAGTTGCCGCCTGGACGAAACAGCGGAGTTGGCACGCTTCGTTTGCCCGGATGCCGACCCGCTTGAATCCTGGGGCGACGCCGAACCGGTGGCGGGCGCCGTCAGCATACAGCAACCACTGATTCGGCGATTGGGTGAGTCGCGGCCGGCGCTGGAAAGCTACGCGGCGTGGAGCGGCAAGCCGTCGTCCTCGCTCGATTTGGTCCGCGGCGTTTGGCGTGAGAGGATTCACCCGCGTCTACGCGGGGCGCAGTCATTCGAAGAGTTTTGGAGGACAGCGCTCCAGGCGGGTGCGGTATCGGTGGAACCGGAGCGGAAAGCAACCACCGCGTTTCGCGCGGAATCCGTCCGGCCGGTTGGCCGGCCAAGCAGACGGGACGGGCTCACTGCCGTAGTCTACCCCAAGACTGGAATGCCCGATGGACGCCACGCCTACAACCCGTGGCTTCAGGAATTGCCGGACCCGGTAACGAAGGCGACATGGGGTAACTACGCCTGCATCTCGCCGGGAAGAGCGTCCTCACTGGGCCTCACGGACGGAGACGTGATCCGCCTTTCAGCGGGCGCGCAGGCACTGGAGGTTCCGGTCGTCGTCCAACCCGGACAGCATGACGACGCGGTGGCGCTCGCGCTCGGATACGGACGTTCGGCCTCCCGGCGCTTTGCCAGCATCGGTCCGAGGTGGCTGGAGGCCCGGCCTTCGGTCGGCGCGAACGGCCTGGTCGGGGTGAACGTTTCGCCGCTGCTCGCTTGGGATGGAGAACTGCTCCGCTACTCCCGAAGCGGAGTGAAGGTCGAGAAGACAGGCCGGAAGCAAGAATTGGCCATGACCCAAACTCATCATAGTCTGGCCGTTCCTCCACACCTCGATCCCGGTGGGCCGCCGCGGCCGATCATTCAGGAAACCAGCCTTCACGCGGCATTGACGCCGGAAGCTCACAAACAGGAGACGCATCCCGAATTGTGGCCTCGCGACCATCGGTACAACGGCCGCCGGTGGGCGATGGCGATCGACCTCGATGCCTGCACCGGTTGCTCAGCCTGCGTAGTGTCCTGCCAGATCGAGAACAACGTTCCAGTGGCGGGCCGCGACGAGGTATTCCGGAACCGGGAGATGCATTGGCTACGCATTGACCGTTACTACTCCGGATCGCCGGAGAATCCGCGAGTGGCTCATCAGCCGATGATGTGCCAGCATTGCGAGCACGCCCCGTGCGAAACCGTTTGCCCGGTTCTGGCCACGGTCCATAGCGGGGAAGGCTTGAATCAGCAGATCTACAACCGCTGCGTGGGTACTCGCTACTGCGCGAACAACTGC
>CALFYN010001218.1 GCA_937952345.1 uncultured Acidobacteriota bacterium | reverse complement strand
GGAACACGGAACCCGTCGTGTTCTCCATTTCGCCAATGCCCGCCGGCGCTTTGATCTGCGCGCGGTAGCTGAACGCCTCGGTCATCTCACGGCCGCTGGTGAAGCGCATCAGATCAATCATGTGAATGCCGATCCACGGGATAGTGCCACCGTACGTATCCTGCTTTCTCATCCACGGTGGGCGATTGCCGGCCTTGTACGACTTCTGCGTGCTGATATTGATAATCTCGCCAATCGCACCGGATGCCGCGATCTGGCGCAAAGCGAGATAGGGCGGCGAAAAGCGCATCGGCAGCAGCGTGCTCAGCTTCGTTCCGGCGCCCTGCAAACTGGTCTTGATTTTGTCTAGATCCTTCCGCGTCAGGGCGAGCGGCTTTTCGGCAATAATGTGAACCTTGTGCTCCAGGCAGGCCAGGATGGCCTGCGCACGCGGGCCGTTGGCGTTGCAGACGGAGACGACGTCCAGCTTCTCGGCATCCAGCATGCGGCGGTAATCGGTGTAGTGCTTCGCCGCGGCAAGGCGCGGGTTGCGCTTCTGGCGCTCTGCCACCACGGCGTCCGGATGAGCGATTGCCACTACTTCCACATCGGGTAGTTGCGGCAAGGGTTTCAGCACTTCGCCGAGGTGGCCTTCCACATCCAGCAAGCCGAGACGGATTTTGCGGGGCAGCCGCAGAGCGGCGGTGGCCGCGGGGGCAAGGGCGGCAGCCGAAGCTGCCAGAACATGGCGACGCGAGTACCGCATAGTAAGGATTGTGTCACACCCTGATACAATCGCGAAGGAATGTGGAATCGTAGACAATTCCTCAGCACGCTGCCCCTGGCCGCGTTCGCCCAGCAGGCCAAGCCCAAAACCAACGTCATCATCATTCTCGCCGACGACCTGGGCGCCATGGATCTAGGCTGCTACGGCAGCAAGTATCACGAGACGCCAAACCTCGATACGTTCGCCGCAGGCGGCATGCGCTTCACCCAGGCTTACGCGGCGTGCCCGGTGTGCTCCCCGACGCGGGCTAGCATCGTCACCGGAAAGTTCCCGGCACGCCTGCAGTTGACCGATTGGATCCCGGGCCGTCGGCAGTGGTCAGCCGCGAAGTTGCTCACCCCCGCCTTTGAGCAGGCGTTGCCCTTGAAAGAGGTGACCATCGCCGAGGCCTTGAAACCAGCCGGTTACACGACGGCGAGCATCGGCAAGTGGCACCTGGGCGGAGAAGGATTCCTCCCCACCACGCAGGGCTTCGATTTGAATATCGGCGGGACCGAGCGCGGATCTCCCCCTTCGTATTTTCCACCGTACAAGATTCCGTGCCTGGAGCAACGCGGCGAGCAGGATTACCTCACGGATAACCTGACCTCGCGCGCCGAACAGTTCATCGAGTCGAACAAGGACAACCCGTTCTTCCTCTATCTGCCGCACTTCGCCGTCCACACGCCGCTGCAGGCAAAGAAGGATCTGACCGCAAAGTACGAGCGCAAGGCGGAAGGAATGAAGCCGCAAAGCCGCCCCGTCTATGCCGCGATGCTGGAAAGCCTCGATGATGGCGTGGGGCGGATTCTGCGCAAGCTGGACGAGTTGAAGATCGCCGACCGCACGGCGGTATTTTTTCTCTCCGACAACGGCGGCCTCCGCTTTGAGGGCGGTCAAAAGCAGGCTGTGACCGACAACGCACCGCTGCGCGCCGGCAAAGGGCACTTGTTCGAAGGGGGCATTCGCATCCCGATGCTGGTGCGCTGGCCAGGGGTGACGAAAGCCGGCAGTACGGCGGCACATCCGGTGTGTTCCATAGACCTGATGCCGACCATCCTCCAGATCTTGGGACTTGAAGCTCCACCCGTCGATGGCGTCAGTTTGGCCTCGACCTTAAAAAGCGGCGCCGCGCCGAAGCGCGATGCCCTCTTCTGGCACTATCCGCATTACAGCAATCAGGGCGGATCCCCGGGAGGCGTAATCCGGCGTGGCGATTGGAAACTCATCGAGTTCTACGAAGATGGACGGCTCGAGTTGTACAACCTGAAGGATGATCCCGGCGAACGCACGAATCTGGCGGAAAAGAAAAAGGGCACCGCCGGGCAACTGCTCGACCGGCTGCGGCAATGGCGAGCATCCGTGAAAGCGACGATGCCGAAATCGAATCCTTACTATGATGCCGGCAAGGCGGATCAGGGATTGACAGGTAAGGAAGAGCCCACGCCCCCGGCGTAAGGCTAACGGACCGTCACAGCGATCGCCGCCGATGTGCGCGCCCCCTGGCTGACCGTGAGTTGGTGTGCACCCGACGGTACACTATCCTTCAGCATGAACTCCACTTCGAAGACACCGCGCTGCGCCGTGGCGTCGATTTGCTGGGCCGCGTGGTCCACGCCCCCCACGGTGATGACAATGCTATTCTTCAGCACGCTCTGGGTGAATGTGTCGGGCGTGAGTCCGGTCACGGTCAGAATGGTCGCTTCACCCTTCGTCAGAGGCGCCGTGATGGGCGCAATCGACGGAGGCGGCGCATCGATACCCAGCACGATGGGCTGGGCTACTTCCGTGCCCGTACGCAATCGCAATACCGCGGGGCCTGGTGTCAACGTCGCCGGAACCGTAAAGGAGAGCTGCCCGTTGGCGAAGCTGCTGACAGTAACAGGCTGATCATTCAACGAAAGCGACAGTGCCGCGGCGGGGGTACCGGCCGGCAAATTCTGTACCGAGAGAGATATAGCGGATCCGGGCTGCACCCCATTGGCTGGTGGCACTACCGCCACTTGCCGGGTCGCACCTTGAATGGCGAACACGCCAGGCTGCACAACCACGTTCAGACCGCTGGTCACCGTAACCGTGGTGAGGCCGGCCGCAGCGCCCGGAGCAATCACGATATTCGCAAGCAACCGGTTTGCGCCGGTAACCCAAACGCGGCGCACGGCGATATCGCTGATGCCGAATCCGGCACTCACCAAACCGTCCATCAGGTTCAGCCCGATGCCGGTGATTTCCACCATCGCCTCGGAACCCGCCGGCAGCGCACTCGGTGAAACGGAGAGTGCCGAGGGCTCACCGGGATCGTAAGTGTACGTACTCACCAGATTACCCTGGGCATGCAGTGAACTCTGCCCGTCAGCGTTCACGGCCACCACCGATGCACGATACGCGGAGGCGGCGGGCGGCGGCGCAACCGTGATTCGCCCCGTCTGTTCGTCGAAGGAGCGTACTGCCGCGGGATGCCCGTCGAACAGGATGCGCGTCCCGGCATCGAAGTTTGCGCCCGCAACGGTGACCACCCGTCCACCAGTGCCATCCACCGCGGGAGCAAGCGCCGATACCGACGGCGGAGCCTTCGACGTAACGTGATAGGCCGACGGAAGAACGTAAATATCGTTGGCTGCGGAAAAAATCAGATGATGCGCCCCGTCCGTCGTTTGCGCCGAAAAACCGAGGTCGAGTTGCAGGAACGCCGGAGCCACCGGATACGCACGAGGACCGGAACTCAGGAACCCACCAGCAACGCCCACTGTGGCAGCGCTCAGGCCGGCGACAAGATTCCCCGGGCTCGACATGAATCCGGTTCCGCTCGCCACGACGATACCTCGTCCGGTGTTCCGGTTGAGAAGCGGGGGCTTGGTCGTGATCTGACCGATGAATCCGTACGTCTGCACTGAGGAGATGGCCGAGGAAGTGCGGCGCTGCACTTGGAAATTCGTGTTTTCCGCGCTCGTGCCCGCCGTCACCGTGACCGGTGTCTGCGGCTCCTTCGTGCCCGGGTAGAACACGGTGTCGAACGAAGGACCGGAAGCGAACGGGCGCCCGTCCGGACCAACCGGCAGAACAATGTTGCCAGGGGTTGCTTCATCCACCCGCAGCGGCGGCAGCGGATGCGCGTACACAAAATATTGGCCGGGGGGCAGTCCTTCGATCTTATAGCTGCCGTCCGGATGAGTCAGGACGCTCACGCCAGGGCCGGTGGCGGGGATCGCCACAACAGAAGCCATTGCCACACCCTCCGTGCCGATCGCCACTCTTCCGCTAATGGCGCCCGTGGAGGCGGCGAACGAGCGGGAGGGGTATAGCAGAGAGATGCCGGCGATGTCGTCGGCAGCAATGGGGTTCCCCTTGGTGGTGGAACGCGTAATTTCGGTCGACATCGCGCTCGAAGTGAACGTGTGCTGCAAGCCAAGCGCGTGGCCGAGTTCGTGAACCATCGTCAGGAAGAACGCTTCCCCGTAGCTGGGCCGTTGCGCCATGTTCCGCGGCAACAGGATACTGGCGCGGGTAATAGGAACGAATGTGGAGTTCGGTTCGGTTGTCTGCAGGCTGGTGAGTGCGTTCAAGCCCGGCGGAATCTCATCCGAAAAGACGATGTCGATCGCGGGTCCGCTTTGCCCGGAGCCAGTGCCGATTCCGCCGAAAGCCAGCCGTAGATCAGAGGTTTCGATGCGGTCCCACGCGTCGGCCGCCAGACGAATCTGGCTAATCAGGCCGGTGGTGCTGTCGTTGACCGCCAGCGCGCCCGGTCCGGTTTCCGAAACGTAATAGGGAACTGTCTTGTTGATGAGAACGTTGAGGTCGTATTTTTGGGGGATGGATGTGAATGGAGCGTTGCGGCTGAGATAGCGCAGAAAGTGATGATACGCAGAAGCGCTGGGGCTGAACAACACCCCAGCGCAAAGGAAAACGAAGACTGGCTGGATGAACTTCATCGCCGTCTTTCCACTTCTCGACGTTTGAGCGGCAGAGACGCCATTTTATTGACGCACGCCGGCGAGCCTGCGCTGGATACGATCGACCATCTCGCGCATTCGCATGCTCACCGGCGTTTCCTCCACCACTTTTCCGGAAGAGTCAACCATCGTTTCCCCACTGGCACTTCTCACCAGCAGGAACTCTCCCTTGGGGTCCTTCATCATCGTAAACAAGCCCTGACTCAACCCGATCACCTGGGTGAGGCCCGTCCGGCTCGTCCACAGAAATAAAACGTAATCTTTTCCCTCCCCCAGCTTCGGTGAACCTGGGAATGTCTGTGTAACGGCGCCGACTTTTCCGCCCGGAACGAACACATCTGTCTCCGAACCGGTATTTCCCTTCCACTGGTCCGTAACCCTGACATGGTATTTGGTGAACACCATCGAACCACGCATCACGGATGTGGATCCCATGACCTTACCGCTGACGATCGCTGTCGATTCCGAGATCATCTGGTCCAGGGTCAGTTGCTGGAGCGTGGTCGCCCCGAGTCCGCCCAACCCCAAGATGACGAGAATCCCGATACGCATTGGTGACCATGTTGACGCAATCCGAGGGCCAAATCGCAATCCCGCATTTTCAATAAGATGACGGTCTGCGCTCTGTCCCGAAATGGGTCCGATGGACACATTGGGACACAGCACTGACTCACTTCACAATAAGGAGTGGCACGTCCAGGTCATGGCGGACCCCGTTGATCGTAGCGCCGAAGATCAGATCCTGGATCCCCTTGTGGCCATGCGCCCCCATTACCACCAGATCGGGCCGGATTTCGCGGGCTACCCGCACGATCTCATGGCGCGGTTCGGCCGCATGCCGCACCACCAGTTCCGCCGTTACCCCAGCCTGTCCCAACGCCTGTAGAATTCCGTCAAAGTACGCCCGTCCCTGCTCGATTTCCGCCGTGGAAGCGAGTTGGCCGTACACCTGGCTGGTGACGCCTTCCTCGACGTGCAGCAGCACCACCTTTGACCCGTGCTGGCGGGCCAGCGCCGCCGCATGAGAAACCGCTGTGCGATCCCGTTCCGTGTGGTCCAGCGGGACAAGAATCGTTTGGTAGGCAAGTGCCGCACTCGCGGGAAGCGCCGCCGGTTCGGGGAAAGCCTGTGCCTGCGCGGCCTTGCGCCGGCCCAGGTAGGGGTAAAGCGTTACGTATCCCAGAAGAACGACAAGACCTAGCACCAACGGCACGACAACCCCGATCATCACCGGACGCCACGGCCCGGCGTTTTCGATCCATTCCTCCAGGGTCATCCACGCAAGGCGGATGTTCAGCCCCACGATGATCGCCGCTGTAAGATACGCCAGAACTTGCACCCATACCCGATTGGCGAATGAGCCCATCTTTTCTTTGTTGTTGGTGAATTGAATCAGAGGGATCACAGCAAAGGGGAGTTGCAGGCTCAAGACCACCTGACTCAGAATAAGTAATCGATAAGTAGACTGCTCGCCAGCGATCAGAATCGTCCCCGCCGCCGGTATGATCGCCACAGCCCGCGTGATCAGCCGCCGCAGCCATGGGCGCATGCGGAAGTTCAGAAATCCCTCCATCACAATCTGCCCCGCCAAGGTGCCTGTGAGAGTGGAGGATTGACCGGCGCACAGCAGCGCAAGAGCGAAGGCTACGCTGGCAAGCGTCGTTCCCAGCAGTGGGGCCAGCAGTTGATGTGCCTGCTGAATCTCTTTCACTTCAATGCCGCGCGTGTAAAAAACCGTCGCCGCCACAATCAGGATCGATGCGTTTACCAAAAGAGCGCCGTTGAGGGCCACTACGGAATCGATCAGGTTGAATCGGCAAGCCTGGCGTTTCTCGGCTTCCGTCTGCCCGATACGCCTCGTTTGCACCAGCGCCGAATGTAAATAGAGGTTGTGGGGCATAACGGTAGCCCCAAGGATTCCAATCGCGATATACAGGCTCTTGTCGTCCAACCGCGGGATGAGTCCGGCCGCCATCGCGGGAATCGATGGCTTCGCAAGCAGGATTTCGATGAGGAAACACGCCCCGATCGTGGAAACCAGGATCAGTATGAACGCCTCCATCTTACGAATCCCGAAGCCGCTTAGCCACAGCAAAAGCAACGTGTCCAGCGACGTCAGCAGCACCCCGGCTAAGAGGGGAAGGCCGAACAGCAGATTGAGACCGATGGCCGCACCCAGAACCTCGGCTAGGTCGCAGGCGGCAATGGCCACCTCGCACAGCACCCAAAGCGCGATAGCCACGGGTTTCGGATAACTGTCCCGGCACGCCTGCGCCAGGTCGCGTTTCGTGATGATACCCAGCCGCGCGCTGAGCGTCTGCAACAGCACAGCCATGGCGTTGGAAAGAACCAGAACCCACAGCAGTTGGTACCCGAAACTGGCGCCACCTTCAAGGTCCGTCGCCCAGTTCCCCGGATCCATATAACCAACCGACACCAGGTACGCCGGCCCCGCGAAGGCAAACAACCGTTTCCAGGGAGAAGCTTGCGTCGTGGAGACGGAGCCATGCACTTCGGGAAGCGAGGGAGACGGCGGGCTAACCGAAGATTTCATGCTTCAGTTAACTATAGTTTAACGAGCCCGCCTTGTCAAATCAACCCTTCATCCCAGTCGATCCCCCAGCCCGAACTAACGGCCTCTGGTACCTACGACAGCGGCGGCGCATCGCGTCCAAAGTCCCCTGCGCCGACCCCACACCATAAATAGGACTCCCGCCAAGCCAACAGCGCAAATCCCACCGGTCGCTTGCTCAGGAACCTCTTGCGTTGTGTACGTCAGGTCAAACCGCACTGTCTGAGCGTTGGCTGGTTTCTGAAACAAAGTAAAAGCTCTAATGTAGTTTCCGGCCACCGCACCGCCGACTGCCTTGGTGAAAGTGACCTTCTGAGCCTCAATCACCTCACTGTATGGACTGCCGAATACCTCCCAGAAGTGATTCCCGCCGCTCGGATTCGCGTTGAGTTGTACTTCGCCAGTTGGCGTTAGCGCAACCGCCGAAACCTCCACTCCCACCAGCGTACCTGGGCCTCGCCAAATGGGTTGGACTTGATTCGGCGGCGTACGGCTCATCCATGCAGCGAAACCGCTCAATACTTCAATGTGCCACGTCGTGCCGAAAAGATCAGCCCCATTCGTGAACTGAGTTCCGTTGCTCAATGCGGAGGTGTGGTAAACCGCAGCCTCTGAAGGCATGCCTCCAGCCAGGGCTAAAGCGAAGACGAAGATCTTCATATCCTCAAGTGCGTGAATTATCCGCCCCTGGGGTCAAAAAAACTAACCGAGTATTTCAAGTGCCTTGCTGCAACTGGCCATGTCGATCATTGGCAAGCATCGAAAAACAGCAAAAAGCCCGGCTAGTGGTCGGGCTTTCTGTCATTAATCGGGCACTTTCCTACTCTCCCACACACTCGAGGTCCGTCGCCCAGTTCCCCGGATCCATATAACCAACCGACACCAGGTACGCCGGCCCCGCGAAGGCAACCAGCCGCTTCCATGGCGACGATTGGGCAGTAGGCACGGAGGCATGAACTTCGGGGAGAGAAGGAGCCGGAGATGGCGTAACCGAAGGCTTCATACTAAGGTTAACTGCAGTTAACTACTGTCCGGCTTGTCAACCCTCAGCACATTTCCTTGTGTTAGAGATGATGAAGTGTGGTCTCTTCCTCCCCAGTGCGGTCATCATGGCGTTCCCATGAGCGGCTGACAACATCCTTTGACCCCAGTCCCACCGCAAGCGCCATTCCCAGTACGATGCCACCGAACAGAATGGCGAAGGCAAGGTGCAGAATCGACCCGCCCACTCCCAGGTGCTCCATCGCCATGGCAGCAGCAAGCACCAGAATCAGCCACTTTACGCCCAGGCTCATCAGCCGCGCCGGCCCGAGTTGCATGTTCACCGCGCTGATCAGCACGCCCCGCGCAAGAAACCGCGCGATCACACTGCCGGCCATCATCACAATGACGGCCACCACCAGATTCGGCAGATACTCGAATGCGCGCAGGGACAGCCTCGATGTAAGGTTGGCGTCCAGCGCTGTGAGTCCGATCAGTAAACCAATGACCAGTACCGTCCAGTAAGCCACACGCGAGGCGAGTTGCGTCGGGCTGCGTGACGGCGAAAACTGTGCGATGGCGGAGAACCCCCACTGCTCCAGCCGCTCATCAAATCGCATGCTGCCAAGAAATTTCCGCAGCAGGCGGCCCACCAGAATCGCCAGCGGGAAGGTAAGCAGCAACGCCAGCAGCAAGGCCAGCACTCCGGGGAGAAAGTTGGCTACTCCGGAAATCACCCGGTTGGTGGAAATGGTCAGTGCTTCATTCAGTTGTTCCCACATAGGTCGTCACTCCTTTCCAATCTTCTCCCTCACCTGTCATGGGGTAAACCTGTCCGGCCAGCGCCAACGGGAGATGAGGTATGGCTTCTGGCTTTCGTAGACGCCGCACAGTCCCTCGATGCGGGTTTCCACCTGCGCCGCTTCACTGTGTTCCATCTGAAGAATGAACGATGCCACCCAGCCGAGATAGAGCGGGGTCATGGCCCGCAGCAGGTGGTCGCGATTGATGGTCCGGAAATGGAATGCGACAGCGAAGTCATACACGATGCGCGCCCAGATCTCATCCGGAAATTGAAAGCTGCTGTCCTCCCGCTTGGAGAGCTTCTTCAGCTCCAATAGTGTCGCGGCTGGCAGCACCAGTCCCCACACTTCAGCCAGATTCGCGTAGCCAAGCCGGAAGGAATCCATCATGCGCTTCAGATCCACCTTGACCGGCTCGGTGTCGGGCGAAAGCGGTGTACCGAGAACGGGAACGGGTTCTGAGCCCCGAACCTTCTGCCAGACCGCGGCATTGCGCTCCATCTCCCCGAACATCGATCCCAGCACCTGCATCAGCATGCTGCTGAGATCGGCGCCCGGGTCTTTCGGATCGTGAATCTTGGCGCCGAGATATACTTGGCAAACCTTGCTGCCGGCACAAACGGCCTGCGTCGTGACCCAGATATCAATGCCGAATCGCGCCACGTCAGTATTCCAGACGTCAAGCGCGAGATAGCGGTCCAGCAGTTGCGGCGAGAAGCAGAACTCTCCGCCAATGGGCTGCCGGATTCGGCGGCCATACAGCGCCCGCGTCGCCGGGTACACAATGCTGTTCGTGATGGTTCCGTCGAACTTGTGCCGCTGGTAGTAGGGGGCCACGAAATCGAAACCCTGCTCGTACACCGGCCGCATCAGCAATTGCATCCAGTCGGGTCGGATGCTGCGCAGGTCGGAATCGACGATAGCGCAGGCCTTAGCGCCGATGGATCGTGCGATCTGGAAAATCGTGCGCACGGCGCTGCCCTTTCCCGGCACACCCAAGTAGGAAGTGGAAAACTTCTGTACCGGCTGAATCTCATAGGGAACCTGGAGCACCGGCGCATCCTCTGGAACAGCGTTGAGGACGCGGTCCGGTGTGCCGTCCTTGGAGCCGCCATCCGAATTGATAATGACGCTGCGCGCCTGCGGGAAGTATTCCTGTAAGCCCTGTTGTACGACACGCACCACATGGCCGATGGTATCCGCGTTGTTGAAGCTGGGAATGCCTACCACCAGGTCGGCGCTGCCCAACTGCTCGACGCGTTGTTGGGTTTCCTGCGGGATGGGTTCCAACCGCACCATGCTTTTCTCCTAGCCGTTGGCGCCGGCGCCGTTGAGGCGGAGCGACAGAATGCCCGACAGTGGAATACTGACCCACGCGGGACGGTTGTTCAGTTCATAGCGCAGTTCATACAGCGCCTTGTCAAGGATGAAGCCGTCCAGAAGGCCCCGGAATGCTGCGTCATCCCGCGGCAGGAATGCGGCGTCCGCCGCCGTTTCCCGATAAGACTGGAGGAAGATGTCAGCAACTACCTTCTCCCAGGCCTTGGCCCACGGCTCGAGTTGCTCGATATCTTCGGGGCGGCGGGCCGTGTAATTGAACAGGGCGGCACGGGCGGCGTAGCCAAAGCTGCGCAGCATTCCAGCCACATCCTTCAGCGGAAGTTGTTTGGCGCGGCGCTCTTCGATGGATCGCGAAGGCTCGCCTTCGAAATCGAGGATGACGTACTCGTTTTCCACGCGCAAAACCTGGCCCAAATGATAGTCACCATGCACGCGAGTCTTGAGGCAGTGCGCATTCAGTTTCTCCAGTTGTGAGAGGCGATCCCAGATCTTCCTCCGCAGCCCGAGCACGTAGCTTGCTTCTTCAAGCAGTTCATCGGGCAACCGTGACAGGCTGTTGCGCAGGCTGTCGAAAACCGTGCCGGCATGCGCGCGAAGATCTTGCGCGAGTTTGAGACGGTCGGCATCCGTAAACGGCTCGGGCGCAAATGCGGGAACGTCCGTGGCGCCGGCCAAAGCGATATGCATCTGCGCCGTAGTCCGGCCGAGGCTCGCGGCAGAGTCGCGGTAGATACCGGTCAATTCCCGAGCAGCATCCAGGTAAGCTGTCTGCGGTTTCGCATCGGTGGACGGCGCGGCTCGCTCCCAGGCGAGGCAGCGTTCATAGTAACGGCCCAATTCCTCGAGTGTCGCCTGCCACCCGTCACCTTGATTCTCCACCAGCCCTTGCGCCATCGCCAAGGTGTATTGGGGCATGGCCGGCCGCATGTAGGTCAGTGCACCGCCAAATGCGGGCACGCTGTGGAAGCCGGCGTTCTCCGTCAGATACTTGCCGATTTCACAATCCGGATTGACGCCGGCCGAAAGCTTGCGGAACAGTTTCAGAATGTAGCGGCCGCCGAAAATGATGGAAGTATTGCTCTGCTCGGCCGTTCCACGGCGCACCGATAGTGCATCTTCGTCTTGTCGCGTCTGGCGAAGCAGCGCGCCCGCTTCGGGCTGTACCGAGCCGATGCGCATCGGGAGCGTTGCATCCCCGCGCATCAGGCCAAACAGCTCCCGGTTTGCCTCGGGATTCCATGTCGCGTCATAAAGCACCCGGGTTTCCCCCGCCGCCTGAACCGAGCACAATGCGGAAGCCACTGCTCCTTCGCCGATCCGTTGCAACTGCTCCGCGGAACTAAGGGCGACAGGAAGGCAGTACACCTCGGAGTCCAAATCCGCAAACTGGACTTCCACCAGCATCAGCACGGCGCCGGAGCGGCCAATCGCAGCCCAATCCTTGACCTCGATGCCGCGAATTTCTCGCGACTTGCTGCCAAACCAGCGCTGCTTGGGCAGGTAAATCGGTAGAACCCTGGTCTCAAGCGTCGTCTTCGCCGAGGAGGAAAGCACCCGGTCCCATGCAAAGCCGCCCGCCGGCAGCAGGATAGGTTCCTCGCCTAGACCATCCTCCTCGCCGGATAGCACCTCCGGTTTGCCGTGAAGCTCAAACCAGAGGAAGGCATAGGGACCGAGAGTGAGCGGATAGTGCTCGCGGCCGATCTTCGGGAATTCGACATAGCCGAGCATTTCGACGGGAGTCATTCCGGCATAGCTCGACAAATCCAAATCGAAGGGCTGCGCGAAGCGGGATAGATTGGCGACGCAAAGAATCTGCTCATCCCCGTGCTTGCGCACATAAGCCAGAATCTTGCGGTTTGCCGGATGGAGAAACTCAATCGACCCGCGGCCAAAGACCTGAAACAGCTTCCGCAGGGCGATCATGTGACGCATCCAATGCAGCAAGCTGGAAGAATCGCTCTGCTGCACTTCGACATTGATGGCCTCGTACCCGTAGATGGGATCGAGAATAACCGGGCTATAGAGCCGGGCAGGAGCGCAGCGGGAGAAGCCGGCATTGCGATCCGCATTCCATTGCATGGGCGTGCGGACGCCGTTGCGGTCCCCCAGGTAGATGTTGTCTCCCATTCCGAGCTCGTCGCCGTAGTAGAGAATGGGCGTTCCGGGGAAGGAAAACAGAATGCTGTTCAACAACTCGATCCGGCGGCGGTTGTTCTCCATCAGCGGCGCAAGTCGGCGCCGGATCCCCACGTTGATGCGCATTTGTGGATCGGCGCTATAGGCGAAGTACATGTAGTCGCGCTCTTCGTCGGTAACCATCTCCAGAGTGAGTTCATCGTGGTTGCGCAGGAACAAGCCCCACTGGCAGTTGGAGGGAATTTCGGGAGTCTGCTCAATGATGTCGATAATGGGGTGCCGGTCTTCGAGGCGCAGCGACATGAACAGGCGCGGCATCAGCGGGAAGTGGAACGCCATGTGGCATTCATCGCCTTCGCCGAAGTACTCGCGGACGTCGCTCGGCCACTGATTCGCTTCGGCGAGAATCATGCGGTTGGCATAGAGTTCATCCATCGCCTTGCGAATCTGCTTGATCGCGGTGTGCGTTTCCGGAAGATTTTCGCAATTGGTGCCGTCACGCTCGATGAGATAGGGAATCGCATCCAGCCGGAGTCCGTCCACTCCCATGTCCAGCCAAAAGCGCATGACACGAATCACTTCGTCAATGACGGCGGGATTGTCGTAGTTGAGATCCGGCTGGTGGGAAAAGAAGCGATGCCAATAATAAGCCTTCGCGGCCGGATCCCAAGTCCAGTTGGACTTCTCCGTGTCAGTGAAAATGATACGCGCGTCCTTGTATCGCTGGTCGGTGTCACTCCAGACGTAGAAGTCACGCTCCGGCGATCCGGCCGGCGCATGGCGCGCCCTTTGAAACCAGGGATGCTGGTCGGAGGTGTGGTTGATCACCAGTTCCACCATCACCTGCAAACCGCGCTCGTGCGCCGCGTCGAGAAAGGCGTGGAAATCATCCAGCGTGCCGTAGCTGGGATGCACGCTGGTGTATTCGGCGATGTCGTAGCCATCATCGCGGAGCGGTGAGGGGAAGAAAGGCAGCAGCCATAGGCAG
The DNA here is from genome assembly GCA_937952345.1 of uncultured Acidobacteriota bacterium. GTDB lineage: Bacteria > Acidobacteriota > Terriglobia > Bryobacterales > Bryobacteraceae > CADEFT01. The sequence goes on along the minus strand of CALFYN010001218.1, from coordinate 1,953 downwards.
GTCACGCCGAGTTCCTGCAGATAGTCGAGCTTCTGCATGAGGCCGGCGAAATCTCCGATGCCATCGTTGTTGCCGTCGAAGAACGTCTTCACGTGAAGTTCGTATATAACGGCATCCTTGAACCAGACCGGATCGGCGGCGCTCGCTTGGGTTCTTACCATCGCGCCTCCTCGCCCTGCCTCTGAAAGACAACCACCGCCAATGGAGGCAGCGTGATGTTGAGCGAATGCGGGCGCCCGTGCATGGGCAATGGGGATGCTTCCACACCGCCCTGATTGCCCTGGCCGCTTCCGCCGTACAGCGGCGCATCGCTGTTCAGCGCTTCCTTCCAATAGCCGCCGGCGGGCACACCGACACGGTAGTTTTGCCGGACTTCGGGCGTGAAGTTGCAGACCGTGAGCACGGCATTGCCATGAGACTTAGCCCGGCGCAAAAAGCTGACAATGCTACGCTGCGCGTCGTTGCAGTCCACCCATTCGAATCCACCGGGTTCATGATCCAGTTCAAACCATGCGGCCTCGGAGCGGTAGAACGTGTTCAGATCGCGCACCCAGCGCTGCATGCCTTTGTGCATGGGGTAATCGAGAAGGTTCCAATCCAGGCTTGTGTCGTGATTCCATTCCTTCCACTGCCCGAACTCGCTGCCCATGAACAACAACTTCTTGCCCGGATGGCTGAACTGGAATCCGTAGAGCAGCCGCAGATTGGCAAACTTCCGCCATTCATCGCCGGGCATCTTGCCGATCATCGAAGACTTGCCGTGAACCACCTCATCGTGGGAGAAAGGCAGCACAAAATTTTCGCTGAAGGCGTACATCATGCTGAAGGTGATGAGATTGTGGTGGTAGCTGCGATAGACCGGATCCTTCGACATGTACGACAACATGTCGTGCATCCAACCCATGTTCCACTTGAAGCCGAACCCCAGGCCGCCAAGATGCACGGGGCGGGAAACCATTGGCCATGCGGTGGATTCCTCGGCGATCACCGTGACGCCGGGAAATCGGCCATGGATCTCCTCATTGAGGATCTTCAGGAACTCGATGGCTTCCAGGTTCTCCCGGCCCCCAAAACGGTTGGGGATCCAACTGCCTTCCGGGCGCCCGTAATCCAGATAGAGCATGGATGCCACCGCGTCGACGCGCAACGCATCGATGTGATAGCGGTCCAGCCAGAATGCCGCGTTGCTGATGAGGAAATTGCGCACCTCGGCGCGGCCGTAGTTGAAGATGAACGTATCCCAGTCGGGATGCAGTCCCTGGCGCTCATCGGCGTGTTCAAAGAGGTGCGTGCCGTCGAAGTATCCGAGACCGTGCTCATCGCGCGGAAAGTGCGCGGGCACCCAATCGAGAATGACGCCAATGCCGTTCTGGTGTAGCGTGTCCACCAGATACATGAAGTCGTCCGGCGTGCCGTACCGGCCTGTTGGCGCGAAGTAGCCGACGGTCTGATATCCCCACGATCCATCGAAGGGGTGCTCAGTAATGGGCATCAACTCGACATGCGTGTAACCCATCTCGAGTACATAGCGTGTGAGTTTCTCCGCGATTTCGCGGTACGTCAGCCAGCGTTCGTTCTCCTCAGGCACACGCATCCACGAGCCGAGGTGCACCTCGTAGATTGAGATGGCGGATGCATGGAGATTACGCGTACGCCGCTGCTCCATCCACTCTCCGTCGCCCCAGGAGTACTGGCTGATATCCCACACCTTCGATGCGGTCTGCGGCCGGATCTCCGCCGCGAAGCCGTAAGGATCCGCTTTGTCCGCGGAATAGCCGAAGTATCGCGACTCCACGCGGTACTTGTAGAGCGAGCCCGGCTGCGCCTGCGGAGTGAAGCATTCCCAAATGCCGGCATCGGAGTGCAGTTGCATCGACAGGGCGTGCGGATCCCAATCGTTGAAATCGCCGATCACCGCAACACGCTCGGCATTGGGCGCCCAGACACGGAAGC
>CALFYN010001217.1 GCA_937952345.1 uncultured Acidobacteriota bacterium | reverse complement strand
GCCTATGAGAACCTGGTCGATCGCCTGCTTGCCTCACCGCGCTACGGCGAGCGAATGGCCATGCGCTGGCTGGATGTGTCGCGCTATGCCGACACGAACGGCTATCAAACGGACGGCGAACGAACGATGTGGCGCTGGCGCGACTACGTCATCGATTCTTTCAATCGAAACAAGCCGTTCGACCAGTTCACGATTGAGCAACTGGCTGGCGATCTGCTGCCGAATCCCACGCTGGAACAGCGCATCGCTACCGCCTTCAACCGCAACCATCGCGGCAACGGCGAGGGCGGGATTGTGCCCGAGGAATACATGGTGGAGTACGCTGCGGATCGCACCGAAACCACCTCAACGGTTTGGTTGGGGCTCACTCTCGGATGTGCACGCTGTCACAACCACAAATACGATCCACTGACGCAGAAGGACTACTACCAACTCTTCGCCTATTTCAACAACATTGCCGATCGCGGCCGTTACTTCAAGTTCGGGAATACACCGCCGATGCTGCCCGCGCCGACGGCGGCTCAGCAGGAGACACTTGCCGTGGCGGATGCCAAGGTCGCAGCGGCGGAAAAGCGCTTTGAAAGCATGCGTTCCGAGGCGGAGAAGAAGCTGGATGAGTGGATTCGTGCCCTCGCCACAGGTCCGCCGGCGGATTGGGCAGTTTCCCGAGGCCAGGTAGCTCATGTAAAACCGCCGCAAGCACGCTTTGACGGCACGGGGTTCCATGATGCGGGCCATCTCGCCGAATTCGGCTACTTTGACACGTTCAGTATCTCGGCGTGGTTCAACCCGCAGGGCCCCACCGGCTCCATTGTCACGCGTGGCAAGGATCAGGTGGAGGAATCCGGCATTCTTCTGCAGATGAAGGATGGGAAGCTGCAACTGAACCTGGTGCTTCGCTGGCTGGATGATGCGTTGCGCGTGGAGACCGAGCAACCGGTTTCGCTCAACCAGTGGCATCACGTTCTTGCGACGTATGATAGCTCACGACTCGCTTCCGGCATCCGGCTCTTTGTCGACGGCAAAGAGGCCAAACTCAAGGTAATTGTCGATGAGCTGAACCAAGAGTTTCGAGTCAAAGAGCCGTGGCGCATCGGCGGCGGTGGCGGCAAGGAATTTCTGTTCCAGGGCGAAATCGGCGATGTGCGGCTTTACAATCGCATGCTTTCCGCTCAGGAAGCGGCGGTTCTCGCCCTGCGCGCCAACCTCAACAAGATCGCCGCGCAGCCCAGCCGCGGTAAAGCGGAAGAAGACAAGCTGCGCATGGCATTCCTGTATCAGTACGGACCTGAGGCGGTGCGTCAGTCGTACCAGGAAATGCTCGACCAGCGCGACGCACACCGCAAGCTGGTGAAGAGTTTTCCCACCGTGATGGTGATGGAGGAAATGCGCCAGCCTCGAGAGACGTACCTGTTGCAGCGCGGCGCATACGACAAGCCGGGTGAGAAAGTGGCTCGCAACGTTCCGGCATCTTTGCATGCCTTGCCGAACGGGATTCCGAATGATCGCATGGCGCTGGCCAAGTGGATTACGGACCGCAACAACCCACTCACCGCGCGGGTGATCGTGAACCGCTTCTGGCAGATGTATTTTGGGACGGGAATCGTCAAGACAGTGGAAGACTTCGGCTCGCAGGGCGAACCGCCATCGCACCCGGCTCTGCTCGATTGGCTGGCCGTGGAGTTTATGGAGTCCGGCTGGGATGTGAAGGCGCTGCAGAAGAAGATCGTGATGAGCGCCACGTATCGCCAGTCAGCACGAGCCACGCTGGAACAATTGCAGCGTGATCCGGAGAACCGGCTGCTCGCTCGCGGGCCGCGTGTCCGGCTGCCCGCGGAGACCGTGCGCGACCAAGCGCTAGCAATCGCCGGTTTGCTGGTGGAAAAGACGGGCGGACCGTCGGTGAAGCCCTACCAGCCCAAAGGACTGTGGAGCGAGCTTTCCGGAGGCGCCGATTACCAGCGCGATAAAGGTGAGAATCTCTATCGCCGTAGCCT
>CALFYN010001216.1 GCA_937952345.1 uncultured Acidobacteriota bacterium | reverse complement strand
TCCGCGTCACCGATGCCCGCTTCCCATCCGGACTCAGTCGCAATCCAACATAGCTCGCGCCCAAAGCCGTTCGTACCGGTGCACCGCCCGAAAGCGGCACCTTCACCAGTTCCGAAGGCAGGTCCGAGTCCCAATTCCCCGGTATCCATGTGCTGAACAGAAACTGCCCGTCCGGACTCCAATCCCCCCCACTGTAATGTCCCGGCGTGCGAACCAATTCCTGCACACTCCCCGTTGCCGTGTCGAGAATATCGATGCCTCTGTCCCCAAGCAGAGCCAGCCGCTTCCCGTCACGCGAAAACCGCATGTCGGAGAGTCCGAACGACGGCGATGGATACACATTCCGCCGCACTTCTCCCGTCGCCAGCGTCACCACGGAGATTCCCTGCGGAGAACGCACCCAAACGCTTTGGTGATCCGGAGTCGCCGCGAACACGGCGAAATAATTGGCCCATCCTTCGTTCTTCTGGATCAAGGTCGCCACTCCGGAACGGGGATCCACACGGTACAACCCTGCCTCCCCATCCCTGCCTTCGCCCCCAACCAGCAGCGATCCACTATCCGCCGCCCATTCGACACGATACACAGCCCGCATCGGCAGTTCGATCGTCGATTCCGTTCCATCCTCTACCGAACGGATCGCCATTTGTCGAGACGTCTTTGTGAGCAGGACGCGCTTGCCGTCCGGCGACCATCGCCCACCGCCTCCCACCGCGCCGTAGCCGAAATTCGCCACCGTTTGGCTCAGCGTAACCGGCCCCAGACGGCTCGAGGTAAGATCCGCGTCCATCAAAACTGCCTCTAGTGGCTGACTATCGGTGGAGTAGATCATGGAGCCGTTCGAGGTGATTCCCAATGCTCCAGGCAGTCCCGGTGCCGCAGCTATCTTCTTCGCCGGACCGGTCGCCTTCCCATTCGCAACCGGCATTTGGTAGAGCATCCACCCCTCATCCTGGCGCTGGCCCCACAGCAATCCATCACCTTGCGGAGTCCATCCCACCAGCGTGGCCGCGACCCCTGGCGCAATCTCCACTGGGGGCGGTTGAGTTTCCGAGATGGCCGCGACCCAGACAGTGCTCCCCTTCGATCGGTCGGCAGCGGGTGCCCCGTAAGCGATCCAACCGCCATCCGGCGAGATGCGAATTAGAATCGGTAATGCTCTGCGCAAGACCTCACGGCTGACCACCTCGCGAACGCGTCCATCCTCCGTGGAGATCAACACGATTCGCCAACCTGTGGTACCCCCGTACCCCATTCTCGCAGCCACCCATTTCCCGTCGGCGGACCAATCCATCGGCTGAATCCATTGTTGCTTCGGCAGGGTCATCAGAACTCTTTCACCCTTGCCATCCGCGTTGATCACGCGCACAGTAAACTGTTGTTCCTCCGGTGCAGCGCTGTCCCACCACATATAGAGAATGCGCGACCCATCGCGAGAAATGACGCTTGCATCGGCCCCGCTCGCCGGCAATCCGCCGCGATTGGTGACCCGGCGCTCCTGTCCCGTCAGCAGATCCCGAATCGCAAGATCTCGAGTCATCGCATCGGTAAAGGCCACCCAACGCCCATCCGCGGAGACGCTGCGAATCTGCTGCCCGGCATTGTCCCATAGCAGCCGTGGACCAGAGGCACCCGCAGATCCCCCAGAACCCAACGCCGCAAGCCGGGCCCGCGCTGCCGAAGCATAGGCCCCCGCACTTCCGTATTCCTTCACCACCCGCTCATACGACTTCCGTGCTTCCGCCTGCCCCAGTTTCTCCTGGCATTGCCCAAGCTGATACAACGCTCGCGCGGCCACATCCGGCTGCTTCACGTAACGCGTGGCGATCCGGCGATACTGCTCCGCGGCGCCCTTCAAATCCCCACGCACCGTCTCGCTGTACATCGCTGCTTCCAGTTCCTTGTCCGCCGCCGCGGACTGCGGCGCGCCTTGTGCGGACAGCGCAATCACCGCCGCCGCCACAATCCATTGACCCATTCGTTTCATCGGTAAGAACCTCCCGAAATCGAGAGTAAAGGGCCAGTGCGCCAAAGCTCCCCAGGAAGTGTCACGATTGCGTAAGCTTCAGGCATCGAAGCGGTATCCTAGTCCCCGAACATTCACGATGTACCGCGGCTCGGCCGGGTCGGGCTCGATCTTCCGCCGCAGGTTCGCCAGGTGATTGTCCACAATCCGCTCGCTTGCGAAAGTGTTCGGCCCCCACGCCCCTTCCAGCAACTGCTCCCGGTTGAGCACGCGTCCCCGAGCCCGCACGAACACTTCCAGAAGCTTGAACTCCAACGGCGTCAAATCCACCGGTTGTCCTCCGCGCTTCAACTCTCCACGGCTGAAACTCACCTCCACATCGCCGAAACGAACCCACTCTGAAACAGCCGCCGCTCCCGCCCGCCGCAACAGCGC
>CALFYN010001215.1 GCA_937952345.1 uncultured Acidobacteriota bacterium | reverse complement strand
AGCGTATCGTTTCTCGCCGCTGGGCTGTTGGCCTTGTGGCTTTGCCCGCGGGCCGAGGCGCAAGTCACCTGCCCGGTGCTGACCAATACCACGCGGCTTGCCATGCAGGCCAATGGGGATCTACAGACGGTGCGGGCCAGCGCATTCCCCTGTGAATGGACGGTGATCGCCGGCGATCCCTGGATTTTTGCCTTAAGGGTGGAAAATCAGGCGCAAATCACCGCGTTGCCGAACCCTGGAGCAGCCACACGCACCGGCTCCATCACCATTGCACCGGTCAGCATCGCGGCCACCAATCCGGGCATCACGATTCCCGTCGTGCAGGCCGGCGCGGGGTGCGGCTTTGCCCTGAATCCGCAGCAGGTCATTATTCCGGCCACCGGCGGACTCGCCGGCACGGCCGTAGCCACCAACCAGGGCTGCATCTGGACAACGGCTGTGTCCGCGCCGTGGCTCGGCCTGCCGCCGGGCGTGGAGGGATTCAGCGGGAACGGATTCCTGGCACTCACCGCATCCCCCAACAGCAGCGCCTTTCCACGCGTGGCGACGGCGTCAGTCTCAGGGGAATTCGTACAATTCCTCCAAAAGGGAGTAAATACGCCGGAATTATTCGCCGACGTTCCCAGCAACCACCTCTTTTTCGATTACATCACCATGATGCGCACGACGGGGCTGACGTCCGGGTGCACCCCCACAACCTACTGCCCTGACCGTACCATCTCCCGCGGTGAGATGTCGGTGTTCCTGGTCCGCGCTCTCTACGGGCTGGGCGATTTCGCGTTCCCCCAGACCCCCTATTTCACCGATGTCCCGCCCACGCACCCCTTCTTCCGCTTTATCCAGAAGATTCGCGAATTGGGCATCACCCTGGGATGCACGGCAACGCAATTCTGCCCCGGCGATCTGGTGACCCGCGCCACAGGCGCCACACTCGTCATCCGGGCCCGCCTCGCCGCCACGGGACAGTTCGGGCATCCGGTCAATCCACTGTTCACCGATGTGCCCTTCGGCGATACGTTCTTCGCGCCCATTCAGAAGGCGAAGCAATTGGGCATCACCAGCGGCTGCACAACCACCACCTATTGCCCGGACTTCTACCTCACACGCGGACAGGCGGCTGTGTTTGTGATTCGAGGCCTCCTCACGCAGTGATCGCGTTCAACCGCCTCAGCCTTCCGCCATCATTTCTTTCCACGTGACCTCGCGATTGCGGTCAATGCTCATCCGCGCCAGGATGCAGGTCAGCGCCGACTCGGCGGAACGCGCCAGCGTATTCTCAGGGTTCCCCTGAAACATTCGGTTCACGAATTGTTCGATGGCGGATTCCGTAATGTCCTTATCGTATTTTTCCAGGGTCTGTGCTTTAGGATCGCGATAGACCGCCAGCGATTGCCGTGTGGTTTCGATAACGCCCTCCGTGGCAATGAACACTTCATTCACCACCCGGTATCCATTGGGTCCGAATTGCGAGGCGGCCAGCATGGCGCGCACTCCGTTGCGGTAGGTATAGGTGACGTTGAGGTGATCCATGGAATCGCCGTAGGTGCGCAGAATGCGGCCGCCCGTGCCTTGCGCCTTGACAGGCACGCCGCCGAGGAACCAGTTCAGAACATCCACCCCGTGGATGTTCTGCTCAACAAGAATGTCGCCGCTGTATTGCCGCCACACGTGCCAGTTCACCAGCTTTTCCTGCTCGGGCGGTGCCGGCGTCCGTTTGCGCTTTCCGATTCCGGTCGAGGCGATCCAGTTGCTCCGCGCCATGCGGATGGGGCCCAGTGTGTTCTTGAGAATCATTTCCTCGGCCTTCAGGTAGCCGGGCCCGTAGCGATTCTGAAAGCCCACCGTGACACATTGCTTGGGGCCCACTTGGGCGGCGGTGCGAAGGACACGGCGGCAACCGGCGACATCGACCCCAACCGGCTTTTCACAATAAACATGCTTGCCGGCAACCACGGCCGCTTCCACCTGCTCGGGATGAATGTAGGCGGGCGTGGCGATCAGCACGGCATCGACATCGCTTTGCAGCAACTCCCGAAAGTCACGAAAACGGCGTGCGCCTTTCTTCGTAATCTCGCTGTCGAACTTCGCCATCTGCTCTTCGCGGATGTCGCAGATGGCGGTGAATCGGACGCGGTCATCGCGCTCGAAGATCTTGGCATCGCCCAAGCCGCGCTCTCCGCAGCCGATAATGCCCATGCGGATGGCGCTGTTGGCCTGCGAGCCGCGCACCAGTTGGGGCTCCATGGCGAGTGCGCTGGTGGCGCCGGCGAACTGTCTGCGAGTCATCGCGCGGATCCTCCCGTGAATTTCTTCAGATATTGTGCGCTCAGCCGCACGCTTTCTTCCACGGGCATCACGCCGGCGAACGCCTGGTGTATCGTGACGTACCCCGAGTAGCCCATCTTCTGAAACGTGCTCATCACAAGGTCGTAATCGACTCCGCCTTTTTCCCAAATGCCGATATGATCCACGCGCACCACGCCCTTGATCCACGTCTGCACCGGAGAGACACCTTGTGCGTTCAGGCGATGATTCTGCACATAAACATTGAACAGGTACGGCTTCATGCGTTCAATCACGGCCGGCCCGTATTCCTGCCCGCAAAGAAACCAATTCGCCGCCTCGTAAATGAGCCCGAAGTTGGAGCGTCCGATCGCCTGGAGCGTCTGCAGTGCATTGTCCGGAGTTTCAAACAGGCTCGATGCATGCGACTGGTGGGCGAGGCGAATGCCGCGCTCGGAGGCTTCGTCGGCAGCCCGCTGCGCCCAGTAGATATCGTCCTTCTGCTTGAGGCAGACGCGAATGAGCGGGGCGCGCAGTTCCGCCGCGAGATCGAGATACGGCTTGATGTGGCGCAACCCGTCGGGGCCATGATCGTTGTTATTGGGAACAGCGAAATCGCCCGTGATCATGCTCACCTGAAGATTGGCTTCATCCAGTTGGCGGCGGTATTCGCGCACCACTTCCACCGGCGTGTGGATGCCCGCAACAGAGGCGCGGAAGCACATCGCATGAAACCCATACTTGCGCGCCAACCCGAGCATCTCGCCGAACGGCATGTTGCTCTTTTCCTTGTTGTCGAACGCTTCGGCAATGCGGACCGACAGAGACAGCTTCATGGCTTCCTCACAATTTGGAGATGATGGCGTCGCGCATTTCCGCCGAGGTGTTGTTGCCGCCCAGATCGGCCGTGCGCACCGCGCCGTCGCGCAACACTGCGCGGATGGCCTGGTCGATGGCCGCTCCCGCTGCGGACTCCCCCAGATGATCCAGCATCATGGATGCCGACAGAATCGCCGCCAGTGGATTGGCAATTCCCCGCCCCATGATGTCGGGGGCGGAACCGTGTACGGGCTCGAACAGAGATGGGTGTTTGCGCGAGGGATCGATGTTCGCGCTCGCCGCCAGTCCGATCGATCCCGTGACAATCGCCGACACATCGCTGAGTATATCGCCGAACAGATTGGAGGCCACGACAACATCGAAGCTGTCCGGGCGGCGCACGAAATTCATGGCTGCCGCGTCCACCAGAAGAGCTTCGGTTTCGATGTCGGAGTATTCATCGGCCACCATTTGAAACATACGATCCCACAGCACCATGCTGTAGGCTTGCGCGTTCGATTTGGTCACGTTGGTGACCCGTTTCTTGCCGTTTCGTTTCCGCGCCAGTTCGAAGGCGAACCGGATCACGCGCTCGCAGCCGTGGCGCGTGAAGACGGAAGTCTGCACGGCCACTTCATCGGCGTGATGATGATGCACAAAGCCCCCCACCGGAGCATATTCGCCTTCCGTGTTCTCCCGCACCACCACCATGTCGATGGAGCGCGGAGGGTAGCCGCGCAACGGGGATTCCACTCCGTCATACAGCACGGCGGGGCGCACATTGGCGTATTGATCGAAGGTGCGCCGAATGGGCAGCAGCAAGCCGTGCAGAGTGACGTGATCGGGGATATCGGGATGCCCCACCGCGCCCAGAAGAATCGCATCCGCCTTGCGCAACGTGTCGATGGCGTTCGCAGGCATCATGCGGCCGTGCTGGAAATAGTAATCCGAACCCCAGTCGTGATCCTCGAAGCCGGTGCCGAAACCGTAGCACTCCGCGGCCTTCACCAGCACCGCTTTGGCGCATTCAGTGACTTCTTCGCCGATGCCATCTCCGGCAATCGTGTGGATATTGTAGTTCTGCATCTGAAGTGGAAATTGTATCGTAGGTCAACGGCGGGTCAGGCGAATCGCACCCCAGCCCTCAAGTTCCAGGCGCTCTCCGTCGAACCCGTCTGGCCAGTCGCCAATGCGGAAGCCCGAAACCAGAATGGCGCCGCCGGGGCGGCACACGCGCACCAGATCGGCGTGAAGCTCTTCCGCGGCGATGGAGCTGATATTGGCAATCACCACATCGAAGGCGCCATCTCGGACACTCCGCGCGGAACCGGTGAAGATGGCGGCGTGCGGAACAGCCAGGGCAGCCAGCGCCGCCGAGTCATGGTCAATGTCGCACCCGGCCAGCGATCGCGCGCCCAGCAATGCGCACGCCAGCAGCAGAATCCCCGAACCCGCGCCGACATCCAGTACCGCCATGCCCGGTTTCACAACCCCTTCCAGCGCCTCCAGGCACAAACGCGTGCAGGGATGCATGCCGCTGCCGCAGGCCATCCCCGCCTGATACTCCAGGCGCAGCCGGCCCTCAGGCGTGGGAGATTCATCCCATGGCGGCACAAGAAAGAAGCGGCTGCCCACAGTCATGGGTTGCCACTGCGATTGAAACTCGGCGACGTAGTTGCGGTGGCCGTGCTCCACCCATTCGGGCCGGTACGCCGCGAACACCTCGGCCGCGTGCCGGGCCTGCGGCTCAGTATCGAAGAACGCTTCCAGCGTGCAGTCGCCGCCAGGGAACTCTTCCTCGACGATGCCGCTCGTATCCGCGGCGTACAACTCGGCGATCAAATCGTCCTTCTCGTCGATCGTGCAATTGAGACGAAGCGAAACCACGACACCTATCCCTGCACGCGCTTTTCGCGCCCTGCCCAGAATTTTTCCTTGAGCACCATCTTGCGGATTTTTCCGGTTCCTGTCTTAGGCAATTGTTCTTCGCGAAACTCAATCACTTTCGGCAATTTAAAGCGCCCCAGCGTGGCGGATAAGAATTCCGTGAGCTCGGCCGCATCCAGTTGCGCACCCGGTTTCAGCACGACGATGGCCGCGGGCACCTCGCCCCACCGTTCGTCTGGAGCAGGAACGACAGCACATTCATAAACGGCAGGATGCGCGAAAATCGCTTTTTCCACTTCAATCGAGGAAATATTTTCTCCGCCGCTGATAATAATTTCTTTCTTGCGGTCGACAATCTGAATGTAGCTTTCTTCGTCCCAAACGGCCATATCGCCGGTGTGGATCCAGCCGTTCTCGATGGTGGCGGCGGTGACTTCCGGTTCACGAAAATAACCCGACATGATGTGATCTCCGCGGGCGACCACTTCGCCGATCGTCTTTCCGTCACGCGGCACGGGAGCCATATTCCCGTCCACGACGCGAACCTCCACTCCCGGCACGCTCCATCCCGCCATGGCTCTGCGCCGGTGCCGCTGCGCCGGGTCCGATTCATCGACGGTCCCCTTCGCGCGCGCGGTGGTGAGCACGGGCGCCGTTTCCGTCATGCCGTAGCCCGAAAGAATTTCGCAGCCGAAGGCGGCTTCCATGCGCGACACCAGGTCGGGGGATGCCGCCGCGCCGCCCAGCATGATGCGCCGCATGCTCGAGAGATCGAAATTCCCCCGATCGGGCGCGTGCAGCAGCGCATTGGCCATCGTCGGAACAAGGCTCATCTCGGTGGCCTTGTGCGTTTCAATCAACTGAAAGACCGTCGTGGGCTCAAAGCGGCGCACCATCACCTGCTTGCTGCCGGCCATGGTAGATGCCTGGGGACGGCCCCAGCCGTTGGCGTGAAACAGCGGAATGGTATGAAGATCGACAAGGCTCCCAGGGTCGGTCAGCATGGTCGCGATCGACATCGCATGCAAATACAGCGTGCGATGACTAAGCATCACCCCTTTCGGCGTGCCCGTGCTGCCGCTCGTGTAGAACAGCTCCGCCACTTCGTTCTCATCGATCGCCATGAAGTCGATGGGCTCCGCCTCCGCCATCGAGATCAATTCTTCATAGGTGGCATCCGCCGGTCCCGTCTTCTCGTTCAACGTGATGAAGCGGCGGATGTCGCCGCAGGCCGCCTTCAGTTGCTCGACGATGGGCAGAAAGTCGTTCTCATAAAAAATCATTTCCGCAGCGGAATGATTCAGGATCGGAACCAGTTCCTGGATCGAGAGCCGCACGTTCAGCGGCATGACGATGCCGCCCGCCATGGGCACTCCGTAGTAGCCTTCCAGCAACTGGTGGTTGTTGAAGCTGAGAAAGGCGGCACGGCCACCCTTGGCTAGCCCCGCCTTCCGCAGCGCATGGGCAAGTTGCAGGGCGCGCTCGCCGAACTGGGCATAGTTGAGCGTGACGCCGCCGGAGACGATGCCCACTTTGCGGGGGAACAGGTCCATGGCACGGTAAAGGAATCGGATTGGAGTCAGGGGAACGTTCATGGTGCGGATTTTCATTAGTGTACCTGTCCATTGCTTCCCGCCGGAAGCGGCCTTGGCTGGGCCGCTATAATAGTGCACGATCTCCATGACCGGCACCATTGAAACCTACGTGCGCCAGAACGAGGCGCGATTTCTGGACGAGCTCTACGAATTCCTTCGTATCCCCAGCGTCAGCACCCTGCCCGAGCATACAGGGGATGTGCGCAGGGCCGCCGAATTTGTGGCCCAGAAGCTCACAGCCGCCGGCTTGGAGCACGTCGAGATTATCCCCACGGCCAAGCACCCTCTCGTATACGCGGACTGGCTCCATGCTCCCGGCAAGCCGACAGTGCTCTGTTACGGGCACTACGATGTGCAGCCGCCCGATCCGCTCGACTTGTGGCACACGCCGCCCTTCGAACCCACGCTGCGCGATGGCAGCATCTACGCCCGCGGCTCGGCTGACGACAAGGGCCAGATGTACATGCACATCAAGGCCGTCGAAACCCTGCGCGCGCTGCATGGCGGCAAACTCCCAGTGAACGTGAAGTTCCTCATTGAGGGCGAAGAGGAAGTCGGTGGAGCTTCGATTGCGCAATTCGTCCCGCAACACAAAGCGAAGCTCAAAGCCGACGTGGCGCTGGTCTCCGATACGGCCCTCTATGCGGAGGGCATTCCCACGCTCTGCATCGGACTGCGCGGCCTCATCTACACCGAAGTGGAATGCACGGCCACCATGCGCGATCTGCATTCGGGCCTCTACGGCGGCGCTGCGCCGAACGCCGTCTATGCACTCGTCGAAGTGCTCTCCAAAGTGAAGGACGCGAGCGGAACCATTCAAATTCCCGGAATCTACGACGACGTGGAAGCACCGGACGCCGCCGAACTGCAGAGCTGGAAAAGCCTGCCCTTTAGCGAAACCGAGTTCCTGGCGAAGGAAGTAGGATCCACCGCTCTCACCGGAGAACAAAGCTTCTCGGTTCTGGAGCGCATCTGGGCGCGCCCCACCTTCGAGGTGCACGGCATCGCCGGTGGATTCACGGGAGCCGGGTCGAAAACGGTCATTCCCGCCAAAGCCACGGCAAAAGCCAGCTTCCGGCTCGTTCCCAAACAAGATCCCGGAAAAGTGGCCGAGGCGTTCCGTCAATTCCTCAACGCCAATACGCCCGCCGGAACAAAACTGGAGCTGCGTGTTTTAAGCGAAGGCCCGGGCATCGTCGTCAACCCCAGCCATCCGGCCATCGCCACCGCCGCCGAAGTATTCGGCAAAGTGCTCGGGCGGCCGACCGTGTTCACCCGCTCCGGAGGCTCCATCCCGATCGTCGGAGACTTCGCGCACCATCTGGAGATACCCACCGTCCTCATGGGCTTCGGCCTGCCCGATGATGGCCTGCATTCCCCCAACGAGAAGTACTGCCTGAAGAATTACTACACGGGCATCGTCACCATCGCGCACTTCTTTGAGCGATACGGAGCGTAGCCACGCCCGCCAAGATCAAAGATACGACGCCATCGCCATCCGAACAGATCGTGCGTTCGGCGGGCGTTGCCTCCGTTGCCATCGCCACCAGCCGCATCACCGGATTGGTGCGCGAAATCGTCATGGCGCGCCTGTTCGGCGCGGGCCTCGCCTACGACGCGTTCCTGCTCGGCTTCCGCATTCCCAACCTCACCCGCGACCTGTTCGCCGAAGGAGCGCTTTCCTCGGCTTTCGTTCCAATCTTCACCGAATACCTATCGAAGCGCAGCAAAGAGGAAGCAGCGGCCCTATCGAATCTCGTGGCGACGGCCATCATCCTCGTCGTGGGCACGCTGTGCATGCTTGGTGTGATGTTCGCGCCCGCGCTCGTCGATCTGCTTGCTCCCGGCTTCCACCAGATACCAGGCAAGTTCGAACTCGCGGTCACGATGACACGCATCATGTTCCCGTTCCTGCTGCTGGTGGCGCTCGCCGCGCAAGCGATGGGCGTGCTCAACTCCTGCGGCATTTTCGGCGTGCCCGCGCTCGCCTCGACGATGTTCAACGTGGGCTCCGTCACCTTCGGCTTATTTGCAGGCATGGTCTTGGGAC
>CALFYN010001214.1 GCA_937952345.1 uncultured Acidobacteriota bacterium | reverse complement strand
ATCGCACTGCGGAGTTTCTGGAGGGTCTCGCCGCGCTACCTGCGGAACGCTATTCGCATACGCCACTGACCGGCCGCATTTGGGAACTTCGCCACAACTTCACTGCTTATGACGCCACTTACATCGCGCTAGCGGAGGCCACCGGTTCCGTACTCTACACGTGCGACGAGAAATTGCGTAATGGGCATCGAGCCCGGGTGGTCCTGTTCACGACGTGATGGCGTGGAGGTTCTGTGCCAATCAGTGAGTGCCCGCGCTTGGCCGTATACTCGTCTGTGGCGAGAATGGTGATACATCGGAGATACGGAGTGCCACCATGGTAAAGAAGTTAACCAAACACGGAAATAGCCTGGCGCTCGTGATTGACCGGCCGATCCTGGACCTCCTCCATATCGACAGCGACACGCCGCTCGAAATCAGCACCGACGGAAAACGGCTCGTGGTGGAGCCCGCGAAGCCCTCCGCGCGGCAGAAGTTCGAAGAGGCTCAGAAAGCAGCCTACAAGCGCTACGGTAAGGCGTTTCAGAAGCTGGCCAAGTAGCACTCCATGCATTTTACGTCACCTTCGGTGGTGAGTTCTTACATCCTTCCATCCCGGCAATGGCTGCAGCCCGTTCCACGACACCCACCGCGGCCAATCCTCCCCAATTTCTGATAAACTACCCCCAAAGTCTCCGCCTATTTTTGGGGGTACCAAGTGAAGTTCTTCCTTTCTTTCTGTCTCGCGCTTCTGACCACCGCCAACAGCGCCAACGCCCAAGTCCTCTACGGCTCCATCGTCGGTGACGCCTCCGATGCATCCGGAGCCGCCGTCCCCGCCGCCCAGGTCAAAGTCCAAAACACCGGCACCGGCCAGCAGTGGGATCTCGCCACCACCGCCGAAGGTGCATTCACCATCAACACCCTCCCTCCCGGCCAGTACCGCGTCAACATCACCGCCACCGGCTTCAAAAGCGCCACCCGCGCCGATATCACCGTAGCCGCCAACGCCACCGTCCGCGTCAGCTTCCAACTCGAAATCGGCCAGGTCACCGAAAGCATCGAGATCAGCGCCCGCGGAGCCGTCCTCAAAACCGACACCATGGACGTCCGCAGCGAAATCGCCGCCACTGACCTTCAGAACATCCCCGTCCCTGTCACCCGTAACTTCCAATCCCTCCTTGTCACCGTCCCCGGCATCGCCCCACCCCGCGACGCCCACTCCATCTCCGCCAACCCTTCCCGATCCCTCCAACTGAACGCCAACGGCACCACTGCCCAATCCACCGCCATCCGCATCGACGGCGCCACCGCCTGGAATAGCTGGCTCCCTCACGTCGGCGGCTACGTCCCCGCACTCGAAGCCATCCAGACCGTCAACATCCAGAGCAGCAGCTACGAAGCCGAACTCGGCTACGCCGGCGGAGCCGCCGTCAACGTCTCCATCAAAAGCGGCACCAACGAACTCCACGGCTCAGCCTTCGAATACCACAGCAACCAGCACCTCAAGGCCCGCCCCTACTTCCTCTCCCCAAGCCAGGGCATCAACAAGCGCATCCTCAATCAATTCGGCGGCACCATCGGCGGACCCATCATCAAGAACCGTGTCTTCTTCTTCGGCTCCTATGAAGGCACCCCCGATCGCCAATCCAGCTTCCAGACCGTCGTCGTTCCCACCGCCGCCATGAAGGCCGGCAACATGTCCGGCTCCGCACTCCCCATCTTCGATCCCCTCACCGGAGCCGCCAACGGCAGCGGACGCACCCCCTTCGCCGGCAACCTCATCCCTACCGCGCGGATCAGCCCCATCACCAAGAAAATCGTCGACCTCACCCCCAACCCCAACTACCTGAACACCGAGATCCTCGGCACCAACTACTTCTCCAACGGCTCCTTCATCTACGACCGCCACGTCATCGACACCAAGTTCAGCGCACAAGCCACGGACCGCCTCAATCTCTCCGCCCGCGTCAGCTACCTCGATTGGAACTTCACCAATCCGCCGCTCTACGGCCAGCTCGGCGGCACCGGCATCGAAGGCCGCGGCTCCTATGACGGGCAAGGAATCGGCAACACCCTGACCATGACGTACTCGGCGGTCTACACGCTGTCGCCCACCGTCGTCATCGATGGCTACGTCGGCTACACCGTCATCGACAACGCCGTCGAAAACACACGCCTCGATGAGAAGCTCGGCCTCGATTTCCTCGGCATCCCCGGCACCAACGGAGCCAATCGCAACTACGGCGGTTGGCCCGGCTTCATCGTCACCGGCTTCCCCACCTACGGCCGCGCCCAAAGCAATTCGCCCTGGGGCCTTCGCCTCCCCCAATCGCAATACGTCTCCAGCCTCGCCTGGTCCAAAGGCAAACATAACTTCCGCTTCGGCTGGGACGCCCTTTGGATGGGCATGGATGGCAATGAACCCGCTGGCTACCCTGGCGGCTTCACCTTCAATCGCGAAGTCACCGGCACCGTCGGCACCGCCGTCAACGACTACAATTCCTACTCCTCCTTCCTCCTCGGCTTGCCCAACAACATGGAGCGCCGCACCCGCGTCGTCACAGGCTATACGCGCACTTGGGCGCACAGCCTCTATGCCCGCGACAAGTGGGAAGTGTCCCGCCGCCTCACCCTCTCGCTCGGCCTCCGCTGGGATTACTTCGGCGTCCCCACGCGCACCGAAGGCCAGGGTCTTGAGATCTTCGACTTCAACACCGGTCAACTCCGCCTCTGCGGCGTCGGCAGCCAGCCCAAAAACTGCGGCTTCTCCATGAGCAAGAAATACTTTGCCCCCCGCATCGGCTTCGCCTACCGCCCCACTGACACCTTCGTCATCCGCGCCGGATACGGCATCTCCTGGGATCCGGTGAACATCGGCCGCAACCCCCTCCAGACCTTCCCCATGGTCAGCATCGCCAATTTCCCCGCCGCCAACAGCTATCAGTTCACCGCCCCCATCGCTAGCGGCCTGCCTGCCGTGCCGGCTCCCAATCTCGGCGATGGCATCGTCACTCCGCCGGGCACCGTCTCCCTCGAACTTGCCGACCCGAATTTCAAACGCAGCTACATCCAGGCCTGGAACTTCATGCTCGAAAAGGATCTCGGCCATAACTGGATCGCCGAAGCCGGCTACGTCGGCAATCGCCAGGTCAATCTCCAGAACCGCTGGAATGCGAACTACGGTTCCATCGGCGGCGGCAATCCCAGCCGCGTCCTGAATCAGCGCTTCGGCCGCGTTGCCGATACCAACTTCCATTCCAACGTCGGCGGATTCCGCTCCTGGTACGATTCCCTCCAAAGCAGCCTCCAGCGCCGTTTCGCCGGTGGCTACATGATGCGCTTCACCTACACCTGGTCGAAGGCCCTCGGCCCACGCGGCAATGAAAACGGCGTCGACGGCTACACCAACAACAATCCCGCCTACTTCCCCTTGATCGCCAAAGTGGTTCGCAGCTTCGACCGCACCCACACCTTCAACGCCATGTCCACCATCGAACTCCCCTTCGGCCGCGGCAAGAAATTCGCCACCGATGGCCTCGGAGCCATGCTCCTCGGCGGCTGGCAGGTCAACAACCTCCTCACCATGTACACCGGCGGACCCTTCAGCGTCACCACCGCCGGCGGTTCGCTCAATGCGCCCGGTAACGGTCAAATCGCCGACCAGATCAAACCGGAAGTTGAGATCTTCGGTTCCCGCGACCGCTGGTTCGACATCACCGCTTACGCCCCCGTCACCACCGCCCGCTTCGGCACCGGCGGCTGGGATCAACTCCGCGGCCCTGGCCTCGTCAACCTCGACCTCAGCGTCTACCGCTCCTTCCGCTTCAATGAGCGCTTCAATCTGCAGTTCCGCGCCGAAGGGTTCAACATCTCCAATACGCCCCACTTCGCCAACCCGCGCTCCGACATCAGCGCCTCCCAACCGGGACTCATCACCGGCGTCCAGAACACCGGCCGCGAAGGCATCGACGAGCGCATGTTCCGCTTCGGCCTCCGCCTCAGCTTCTAGAGAAAACGTGGCGCGAACACTCGTGTTTGCCGCGTCGAGACTCATCTCGACGCATGGCCGCGCGTGAGCAACTCGGCTCTAGCTGGCGCCATGATAGACTACCATTGACAAAAACCGTCGAGCCGCAAACACGGCCCCTGCCGATATGATCCATCGCGTCTACCTGCTCTTCTATCTGCTCTCCTCGAGCGGCATGAATGCCGCTCCTGCCGCCACGGATCATCAGGCCCTCAAAGCCGACGCCGAAGCGTTCTTCAAGGGCCGCGTAACGCCCTTTATCCAGACCTACTGCATCGCCTGCCACCAGAACAGGCGCCCCACGCGTGCCGGCGTCAATTTCTCCCCCGCCCTCAAGGCCCCCGGTCACGCCGCCTTCACTGACCAGTGGAAGAGAGCCGCCGCCCGGGTGAAAGCCCATGACATGCCCCCCAAAGGCGTGCCTCAGCCGAGCGATGCCGATCGCCAGATGTTCGTCGAATGGATGGCAAAGCTCAAGTACCTCAGCGAAAAGGACCCGGGTCCATTCGTCATCCGGCGCCTCACCAAGACCGAGTACGGCAACACCTTGCGCGATCTCTTCGGCGTCGACCCGTCGATTGTCGATGCACTGCCCGATGAAGTCAGCGGCGAGGGCTACCTCAATTCGCTCTCACCCCTCCAGCTCGAACAGTATCTGACCATCGCCGACAAGGTGTTGCGCCGGATCGTGGCCCCCAACGGCGCACCGCCCACCGCAATCGAAAAGCGGCTGTTCGGCTCACCTGCCCCGCGCGAAGTCGCCCGCTCCCTTGCCAGGAAAGCCTACCGCCGCCCGCCTTCTGAGGCGGAACTCGATGTCCTCGTCCAGGCATTCGAACTCGGAAGGCGTAACAACCTGTCCCACCAGCAGGCGCTTCACCTAATGCTCAAGGCCATCCTCGTTTCTCCTCAGTTCCTGTTTATTACTCCCGCGGCGGAAGCCGAATCGAGCACCGGCATCGTCCCTCTCGACGATCATCAACTCGCTTCGCGCTTGTCGTACCTGTTATGGGCCACCATGCCCGACGCCGAACTGATGGCGCTCGCCGACAAAGCAACCCTGCATGAGTCGGCCGTCCTCAAGGCGCAGATCAAGCGCCTGCTCCATGACCCTCGCTCCCGTGCATTGTTTGACGGTTTCGGCGCCCAGTGGCTCGGCGTCGGCGCCTTGAAGCGCCAGGTCTTCGATGCCGCCATGTTCCCCCAAATGACCGCCCAGATGCGCCAGGCGATGTACGATGAAGCCCGCCTGTTCTTCGAGAGCATCGTGCGCGAGAACCAGAGCGTCATCCGTTTCGCCGATGCCGACTTCACGTTCCTCAACGCAACCCTCGCCCCGATCTACGGCCTCGAAAAAACCATCAAAGGCCCCCAGATGCGCAGGGTCCGGCTCACGGATGCCAATCGCGGCGGAGTTCTCGGAATGCCCGGCGTTCTCGCGGTAACCTCTTTCCCCAACCGCACCAGCCCCGTCAAGCGTGGCGTCTGGGTGCTCGAACAACTGCTCGGCGACCATGTGCCCGCCGCCCCGCCCGACGTTCCCGCCCTCGACCAGCAGGACCAGGCCGCCGTCGCCAACCTCACCGTCCGTCAGCGTACCGAACTGCACCGCACCAATCCCGTCTGCGCCAATTGCCATCAGATCCTCGACCCCATCGGCTTCGGCCTGGAAAACTTCGATGCCATAGGACAATGGCGCAGCCGCGACAGCAACGGCCAGCCCATTGACGCGGCCGGCGAACTTCCCGGTGGACAACGTTTTTCGAGCCCCAAAGATTTGAAAGCCATCATCGCCGCACGAACCAGTGACCTGTCCCGCAACCTGGTGGAAAAACTGCTCGCCTACGCCTTGGGCCGCAGGTTGGAAGGCTATGACGAGATTGTCGTCGATAACCTGATGCAGGAACTCGCCGGCGATGGCTACCGCATGCAGACCCTCATCAACGGCGTCATTACCAGTTACCCCTTCACGCACCGTCGAATCGAAGAGCATCGTAAAATCGAAGAAAAGAGGAGCTCCCAATGAGAAAAAGCGCAATGATGAATCGTCGAGCTTGCCTGAAAGGCTTGGGCGTTTCCCTCGCCCTGCCGCTCATGGACTCCATGGGTTGGGCCGACACCCCCAAAGGCAAGTCCTACAAGCCGCCCGTGCGCCTCGGATTCATGTACATGCCTCACGGCGTCATCATGGATCAGTTCTGGCCCGCTGATGCGGCGAGTTTTCTCTCCTCCCCGCCGCCCGCCCTCGATGCGTTGCGTCCCGTGCTCGATCAGTGCCTCATGATGAAGGGCATTTCCGGAGTCCCCATCGCGCCCTTCAACGGCGCGCCCCACGCCCTCGAACTATCCACCTGGCTCACCGCCACCCTGCCCGCCGCCGAAAAGCGCAACGAGATCAACATCGCCATCTCCGCCGATCAGATTGCCGCCAACCACGTCGGTGCCTTCACCACCTTGCCGTCATTGGAACTGGCCACCATGCCCCAGACGTGGAAGGAGAACCAGGAAGGTCTCAATGAGGCCTACTACTCGCACTGCAGCTTCCGCTCCCCGACGCAGGCCGTTCCTGCCGAGGTCAATCCACGGAACGTGCTCTATCGCCTCTTCAACAAGGAGCAGGGCGCGGCAGGACGCGAATCGTCCCCGGTGAATGCTCTGGATCGAAGCCTCCTGGACATCGTCCTGGGCGGCGCAAGGCAACTGCGGAACACCTTGCCCACAACCGACCAGCGGAAACTCGATGAGTACTTGGACAGTGTCCGCTCCGTGGAACGGCGCATCGCCGCCATCGAGTACCGCCAGAAAGAGGCAGCCCTGGAAAAGGCCGGACTCTCCCCGAGCAAGCGTCACGCCACCGATTCCCCGCCTATCGAAGTCAAGATCCCGGAAGGCGATAAGCGCAGCGAGTACATGCAGGTCATGTGCGACCTCAACGTGCTAGCCTTCCAGACCGATACCACTCGCGTCAGTACCTACATCGGCTCGACACCCAACGGCGCATCCTATCCGGAACTCGGCTTCAACGACCAGCATCACTCGCAAACCCATCACAACAACGAGCACGAAAAGGTCCGCAAGGTTGCCGCCATCACCCAATTCAACATCGCCCAGTTCGCCTACATGGTGAAGAAGATGCACAGCCTCCGCGAAGCGGACGGCACCTTGCTCGACAACTGCATCATGATGTGGGGAACCGGCCTCGAAGACGGCAACAAGCATACCCGCGAAAACCTTCCCTTCATCATTGCCGGCAAAGGCGGCGGTTCCATCAAAACGGGACGCTTCCTGCCGCACACGAAGGGAAATCAGGGAGATCTCCTCACTACCTTGCTCGCTTGCGCCGGCATTCCCATTGACCGTCCCGTTGGCATCGCAACCAAGCAGCTCGAGGAAATGAAAGCCTAGCCGGTCACCGCCCCTGCGAATATTTATTTCTCCAATCGCGGCAGCTACTTACAAGCCATCGAGGGAGTCCCGGACCCTTGTCTCCAAAGACTCTCCTGCTACCGTCAAGCCAGGAGAGTCTCATGCATTCCCTCACTCCGCAGCAACTCGATGTGATCCAGGCCCTGTCTACTGGCCTCAGTGTCACCGCCGCCGCCGATGCCATCGGCGTCCATCGCACCACCGTCCACCACTGGTGCCGCACTATCCCCGATTTCCGCTATACCCTCGAAGCTTCCAAGCAAGCCTACATCGACCGTGTCCGCGACGAAATGAATACCCTCGTTGACCCATCCCTCGCCATCCTCAAAAGCGTCCTCAACGATGAGTCCACTCCCATGTCCCTGCGCATTCGCACCGCCATGGCCATCCTCAAGTTCGCCAGCACGCCACAAAAATCCGCCCAGGCCAAAGGCGTCGATACCGAAATGGAAATGCTCGACGCCGCCTACACCGCCGGCTACAATACCGCCCGCCGCGAACCGGAGCCGGAACCGGAAGACGAAATTCATCACAATTCATCACTTTCAACACAAACTCCGCGCAACGCCCTCTGCCCCTGCGGCAGCAAGCTGAAGTACAAGCGCTGCTGCGGCAAGGACGCTCCCCCGGTCCTCTCCCGCGCTGCCTGACCGCCTTAGCTCCCCACCCCAGGAGCAAACCACGACTGCTGACTCGCCCGATACCGGATGTTCAAGTGCGGCGTAGCAATCCGCTTCTCGCCGATATACCGCGACTCCATCAGCGCGGCCAGCGCACCCGTCACCAGTAGTGTGCGTTCCACGGGATGCGACGGTTTCCCCGTGGCGATCATCTGCGTGATCCCATGCACCAGCATCGAAAAGTTGTTCGAGTTCTCGCTGGGGATATAGCACAGCGTGCTCTCGATCTTCCCTCCGGCCTGATAGGCCGCCAGGTATTCGCCCGTCAAGTGGCCCATGGCAAGCAGAGACGCCCGGAATCCATCGTTGTACTCAATCAGCCCCAGCACGGACTTCCCGTCTTCGGGGCGAACCTTGTTCACGCGCTCCCCACGCTTGAGCACGGCATCCAGTAGTTCCCGTTTCCAGAGGCCTTCGCGCTGTGCCTTCCACACAGCCTCGCCCGTCAACATCTGGACCGCCCGAACTCCGCTTTCGCCGCCCTTGCGCCGTTCCACGAACCCTTGCAGTGTTTCCAGAATATGGAAGATGCCGCCGTCAGCAACCCAGCCGCCGCCAAACGACAGCGCCGTCTCCATCGGCGTACCCAAAGGAGGATCCAGGGCCGGACGCCGGAACGTCACCGGCACGCTCGACCCGGCCATGAACGGAAACTTCAGCTCCCGCGACCAATCGTACATCTGCTTCGCCTTCTTCCAGTCGTAGGAGAGATGCTTGTCCACAAACACCGGACAGGAGCGCCCGCTCTTGCGGAACACATCCACCACCTGCTCGAAGAACTCAAACCGCGGATACAGTTGCTGCTGCTTCTCGTTGTGCGGGTAGTTGCCGTGCTCGCACACCAGGATCACGC
>CALFYN010001213.1 GCA_937952345.1 uncultured Acidobacteriota bacterium | reverse complement strand
AACGCGATTTGCTCTGGTATCATAGGGGATTGTTGGGAGGTCGTCTAACGGTAAGACTGCAGACTCTGGATCTGCGTATCGGGGTTCGAATCCCTGCCTCCCAGCCACAGATTCCTAGGCTCTACGACGGCTGGCTCTTCTCAGTCACTAAGCCCTTGTTGCCAAAAACTAAATTCTTAAGCTTTCACTTGTTGCCTGACCGTGTTGCGGATCTGGTTTCTTGGAACCCGCCTGTTCGTGCAGTCTCGCCGGCTCGTTCCTAGATGATGGTGTCCACTTGGCGAGCATGCCAACAAGTGCCCCAGGAAGGATGGGCTTGGCCATAAAGTCGTTCATGCCGGCGGCAAAGCATTTCTTGCGGTCGCCTTCCATGGCGCCGGCGGTGAGGGCGACAATGGGCGTATTGCTGGCAGGGGCCGGGAGTTGTCGGATCTCCCGCGTGGCCTGAAATCCGTCCATTTCCGGCATCTGGCAGTCCATGATAATGAGGTCGAACGGGAATCGGGTCACCATTTCGAGGGCTTCGCAGCCATTGCCGGCGACCTCGACGTGAACCCCGAGCTTTCTGAGAAGGGCGGTCGCAATACGCTGATTGATGGCATTGTCTTCCACCAACAGCACCCGTACTGATGGGAACAAGTCGGTGGGCTGTGAGCCGATCTGCAAAGGGGGGGAAGCAGGGCAGCCAAGGATGCGGGCCAGAGTGTCATAGAGAACGCTGCTGCGAACAGGCCGGGAGATTGAGGCGAAGAACTCGGAAGCGAACGCGTTTTTGTAACGTTGGGCATCCTGCGGAGCGAGGAGCACGATGGGCACCGGGACGCCGCTATCGTGGAGTGAGCAAGCGAGATGCCCGGCGTCCATATCTGCCAGCGTGTGATCGATGATGACGACGGCGAACGGCGTCCCATTTTTTTCGGCTATCTTGAAGCGATCGAGCGCTTCAGCGCCGGAGCAGGCTTCCTCAACCGCGATGCCCCAACTAGCGCAACGCTCGGTCAGAATAAAACGGCTGACCTGGCGGCTATCGACAAGGAGTGCGCGAACACCAGCCAAGCTGGGCGACAAATGGGCTGGGTGTGCGCATGCCCGGCTCAGCGGAAGGTGAAAGGTGAAGGTGGAACCTTCACCGGAGTCGCTGACCACCTGGATATCGCCATCCATGAGGTGAGCGAGGCGGCGGGAGATCGCGAGACCGAGACCCGAGCCACCGAATCGGCGCGCGTCCGAGGAGTCGAGTTGCGTGAACTGAGAAAACAGGAGGTGAAATTTGTTTGGTGAGATGCCGACTCCGGTATCGTGTACGGCGATGCGAATTTCGTCCCTATGGTCATCGATCGGAACGGCTTGTACTTCGACAAGGACCATACCTCGTGGAGTGAACTTCACGGCGTTGGTGACTAGATTGAGCACGACTTGGCGGATACGGCCAACATCGCCGCAGTACTCGCGTGGAATATCTGGGGGATAGCGAAGCGCCACTTCAAGATCCTTCTCCTGGGAGTTGACCGAGGCGAGTTCTAAGACGTCCTCGACGGCGCATTGGAGGTCGAAGGGGATAGACTCGATTTCGATCCTGCCGGCATCGACCTTGGAGAAATCGAGGATGTCGTTGATGATGGAGAGCAATCCGTCGGCGGAAGAGCGGATGCCCTTGGCGTAGCCGCGTTGCTCAGGTTCGAGCTGGCTATCGAGGAGAAGACCGCAAAGGCCGATAATGCCATTCATCGGGGTGCGAATCTCGTGACTCATCATTGAGAGGAACTCGCTCTTGGCTCGGGCGGCGGCTTCGGCTTTTTCCTTAGCTCGGCGTAGGTGGCCCATGAGGAGACGTCGTTCGGTGATGTCTTGACCAAGGCAGGCGACGCCGATTTTGTCTCCCGAGGAGTTGACAAGAAGAGTGGCGCACCATTCGCACGTAATGATTCGACCATCCTTGGTGCTGTGTTCCGCGGACATTTGTGTGGTCAACGTCTTCTGTATTGACCGGATGAACATGGGGAGCATTGAGCTATCGAATCCAGAAGTCAGGATGAAATCGATGGGGTGACCGATCACCTCGTCTCGTGTGAAGCCGAACATGGTCTCCGCAGCAGGGTTCCAATAGGAAACCAAGCCGTTTGTGTCGAGTTCCACATAGGCAAGGGGGGTGCCCTGCATGTGGAGCCAGAGGCGCTCCTGAGCGAGTTCGGAGATGTCAATGGCCTCCTGCAATTGGGCTTTACCGGCGAGGAGTTCGAACTCAGCCTGTTTGCGGACGGTGATATCGGTATGGGTTCCGGCCACGCGCCTGGGAGTGCCGGAGGGATCGCGCTCGGTGACGCGACCGCGGTCGTGGACCCAGATCCAGTGGCCGTCCTTGTGGCGCATTCTGCATTCGAGGTCGTAGTAGGGGATTCTCCCTGCGAAGTGATCGGCGAGCATGGCCTGGGACTTCCGCAAGTCGTCCGGGTGTGCAAGGCGAACCCAGATATCGATGGTATGGGGCAGTAGTTCATGGAGCGAGTAACCGATGATTTGTGCCCAGCGCTCGTTGATGATAATCTCGCCGGTGACAATGTTCCAATCCCAAATGCCGGCGTTGGTGCCCTCAATTACGTTGGCGAGACGCCGGCGCTCCTGGAGGAGGGCCTCCTCTGCGGTGTGGCGCTCGGTGACATCCGTATCCGAGCCACGGTAGCCGAGAAGAGTCCCGTCAGGCCCGAGAATGGGAACAGCGGTGGTGGAAACCCAGATTGTGGCTCCGTCTCTGCGTTGAATGGGGTTCTCAAAATCGCGGAAGGAATCTTTGCGCCGGAAAGCAGATAAGGCGAGATCGCGAAATGTGTCGCGACCGTTGCTTGGGTGCAGATCGAAGAAATGCGCCTGGCCGATGAGTTCGGACGGATGAAAGCCCCATACGGCGAGCGCAACATGGCTGATACGTGTGAAGAGCCCGGCAGCATCGACTTCCCAGAAAACCGTGCGGCTGTGCTCCGCGACCATGTGATAGCGATCGATCGCTTCGCAGTGCATGCCGGTGGGCAACCCCTCCGGCAACAGCGGGCAGAGACCCGAGTTGAGCAGACTCGCGTTGTTGGTTGACATAGTCCGTCAAAGACCCTGAGGCGACCACGGCAGGCAGCGCGGGAATTCCGAGCTGCCGCCGGGCCTCCGTTAGATCTTATCGGACAGATTCGTCAAAATTGGTACTTCAGGCCGAACTGGACGACCCGGGCGTCGCCGGGCATGCCGGCTGCACCCTGGTTAGTGGAGGTGATGCGGCCGAAGTTGACGGTGTCGAGCAGGTTCGTACCGGGAGCCCCAAGATTGACGTGGTTGAAGAAGTTAAAGAACTCGGCGCGGAACTGGACGTTGTGGCGTTCGGCGAAGCGGAAGTTCTTGGTGGCGGAGGCATCCACCTGATTCAGTCCTGGGAGGTGGATGGGGATTCGGGATGCGGTACCGAACTGGCCCGGCTGGGGCCGAGTGAAGGCAGCGGTATTGAACCAGCGCTGACGAGTACGCTGCCCTCGATCAAGCATGGCCTGCTGGCCTGCGACAACATCTGGCCGGGAGGCGACTCCAGTCCCGGTTGTGTCGGCCACATTGCTCAGAGCAGCTCCAAAGCCGGTCTGCTCAGTGATAATGGTGCCTAATTGCCAGCCGCCGAGGAGAGTGCGAACCATTCCGTTGGAGGCGTTACGGAAAAGGGGAACATCGTAGATTGCTGCCATGGAAAGGCGGTGGCGGATATCAAAGCCGGAGGGCGCGCGGCTGGCGCCGAGGTTTCGGTAGTCCTGGACCGAGCCGATGAAGCTGCCGCCGCCCACGCTTGAGATATCGGCGTTGGACAGGCTCTTGGACCAGGTGTAGGCCCCGAGGATGGAAAGGCCGTTGGAGACCCGGCGCTCCATCTTCATCTGCATGGAGTGGTAGATGGAATTTCCGATGGATTTGGTGGTGTTGATGTTATCGAAGCCGCGAAACGGGCGGCGGCTGGCGATGGAGGGGGTTGTGGGCCCAGGGATGAGAGTTTCGATGGGGCGGTTGCCGTCGAAGCTGAGGGTGAGGTTAGTCCCCTTGGATCCAACGTATCCAAGGTCGAAGTAGATATCCTTGGGCAGCTTCTTCTGTAGCGTGAGATTCCACTGCTGAGTGTAGGAGGTGCGAAGGTTGGGATCTAGCGAACCTGAGCCAAAGAGGCCAACGGCCGTGTTGCCTTGGCCTCGGAATGCGTTCGCCACCTGAATGGGATTGTTGGGCGCACCGGTAAAGGAAAAGGTGCGAACGATGGGCGGATTGAGGGTGAGTGTGGTCCAGGAATTGGTGATTTCTGGAGTGTAGTAGATCCCGTAGCCGCCACGAATGACAAAGTCATCGGCTTTGGGGACGAGGTAGGCAAATCCAAAGCGAGGTCCGAAGTCGTTGCGGTCGCCGTAGACCAGGGCAGCGGGGCGGTCAGAGGTGTCCGGGATGTCAGGGAAGCCGTGGAAGGTCTGGCGCACGGGAACGAAGCCGTTGAGATCGAAATTGGTGGCTTTGCCGCGTTGGATGGGTGGCTTGTAGTATTCGTAACGGATGCCGTAGTTCAAGGTGAGGTTCGATGTGACTTTCCAGTCATCCTGAAAATAATAGGCTTGCCACCAGTTGTTCATGCGCGTGGCGAAGGGCTCGACGCTGACCTGTGCTGTGGTGGCCAGGCCGAGGAGGAACTCGGCGAACTGGCGGTCTCGGGTGGCTGTTGCGGTGGGTCCAGCAGTGACGAGACCGCTGTAGGCGAAGGAGCCACGGGGATTGACGGCTTCATCGAAGGTCCAGTTCCGGCGGGCGACGAGCGCGCCAGCCTTCAGAAAATGGCTGCCCTTTCGAATGGATAGATTGTCACTCACCTGCCACAACTGGTTGAGCCGGTCGCGGGGGCCGATGCCGCGGACGGTGGGCATGACATAGCCGGCGCTGAAGGTGGGCGGACCGAAATCGCGGGAGCGGGTAGCGACGCCGGGAATGCCGATGATATTGGCGACGTCGAACTCGGGTTTGTCGGTGGTTCCGAAGAATTCATGCTCGAAGAATCGGTGCCAGCCGGCGCGCAATTCATTGACGACGGTTGGCGAGAACACATGTACTTCCTGGAGCGAGAGATTCTGGGCGCGGCCGGAGTTGCCGCGGGTGTCGAAGCTGAATGTGGGGACAGTATCGTCGGCCTGGATGTTGTAGATGTAGCTGGCGCTGAAGTTGTCGCGCGAGGAGAATACATGATCGATGCGGCTGACGTATTGATCTTGAGTGATAGGCGCGGCTAGGCGGGGACCGCGGTAGTTGATGCCGGGGTCGTTTGCGTTGGGCGCGGGGACGAATTGATCGAGGAACTTGCGGGCGTGGTCGGCGATGCGGTTGCCGGGAATGACGTTATTGGGGAAAGGTTGCCCGGTGGTGGGATCGTAAATGGGGGCGGCGGCGGCAACGGAGGAGAAATCGCCTTGGCGGAGAGGCGTAGGTGGAATAAGTGCTTGTCCGCCGAAGGAGCCAGCGACCTGGCGTCCGGCTTCCCAGTTAAAGAAGAAGAACGTCTTGTCCTTGCCGTTGTAGAGTTTGGGGACAAGTACTGGTCCACCGATGTTCAGGCCGTATTGATTGCGATTGAGGCGAGGCGGCTTCGCGCCTGGGGTGCGGGGCTGGAAGCCGTTTAGAGCAGTGAATGCATCGTTACGGTTGAATTCCCAGGCGGTGCCGTGGAGTTGATTGGTACCGCTCTTGGTGGTGAGGTTAACCTGGCCGCCGGGAGCACCACCGATTTCGGCCGAATAGGTGCTGGATTGGACTTTGAATTCGTTGATGGCATCGATGGACGGGGAAAAGCTGAAGCTGTAGCTATCGAGGTCCATAGCTTCGATGCCGTCGTAATAGAAGCGGTTCTGGGTGTCGCGCGCGCCGTTGGCGGACATGCCCACAGCTTGGCCGACGGAGCCTCGGAGGCGGCGGACGGTGATCGAGCCGGGTGTGCCGGGGTTGACGCCCGGGGTGAGCAGCGCGAGTTGTACGAAACTTCGGCCGTTCAATGGGAGTTCCACAACTTTCTGCGAATCTATGACGGTGCCGACGGTGGCGTTTTCTGTCTGCATAAGGATAGCGCCGGCTTCGACTTTGATGGATTCGGCGGTGGCACCGAGGGTCAGTTTGACATCGACGCGGGCCGTTTGATCGACGGAGAGTTGGAACGAGGTGACGTTCGCGGTCTGAAAACCACCGGCTTCCACGGCAAGGGTGTAGGCTCCGACGGGGAGGAAGTTGAACTCGTAATTGCCTTGCTGGTCGGTGTTTGTGGACCGTGTGAGGTTGGTTTGGACGCTGCGAATATCGACTTTCGCACCGGCGACTAGAGCACCGGAGGGGTCCGTAACGGTGCCAACCACTTTGGCGGTGGTGGCTTGTCCAAATAAAGATGTCGCTGTCAGAATTCCGACAGTGAGTAAAGTAAGGAGCCTCATTTGAGAGACGTTATCACAGTTTTGGAGTTATTACTTTCGCACGACCCTTAAGAATCGCCCAGTTGGAGGATGCCGGTTGGCTGGCAGAGGATCGGGAGATGGTCGGATTGGAGGCGGAAGAAACTCAACGGTCGAGAATGCGCAAATGCTTCATTTCTCCCGCGTCGGACTCCAGTTCATGCCGGTGCATCCCTTGTGCCACCATAAGCCTGTGCTGCGCCTGGTAAGTATCCGAGTAGTGGAACCGCCGCAAACCCAGCAGCCCGTCGAGTTCGAACTGGGTGCTCGACCCAGGTGTCAGAGACGGCCGCTCATGTACGTCTACCACCAGTCCTTCGCGGCTCGTATGCACGGAAAACACCACGTTGTACTGCTCGAGTTCGCGGTTGATGCAACTGCGGGGGAGTAGAATGCGCTTGGATCCATAACCCTCCGCGAACCCCTGCATCTGATACATCGCATCTTCTTCCACCGAAGCTCCCCCAAACGACGCGGCATCCAGTCGCACCACCGTCGCCATCTTGTACCCTTGGCTAACCCCGCCCAGATATATTTCCTGCTCCCCATCTTCATCCATGTCCGCTATTTCGACTGTCCCCAATCGCCCCGAATGCCAGTATTCCCGCTGTATCTTCCCTTTCAAATCCAACAGAACGACCTGATTGGGATGATACATGTAGTGGCAACTCGTGATCAGGACATTCCCGTCAGCCGTTACCAGGAACTGCTGGATCACATATGGCGGCGCGTAGGTGTTCTTCTTCGTCACCACCGTCTTGCCGGGCTCGAACCGCCACAACTCCTTTCCCTCCGCTGAAAAAGCCACCAGTTGCGTGCTGTTCCGCCAGGGCGCGTGCACAAACAGCGTTTCTTTGCGCCCGTCCCCGTCCAGATCCCCCACCCAAGCCCGTTCACGTCGATAGACTTGGTAGGTGGTGTCCACGGGCTCCTCAAACGCTTTACGCCACACCTCCCTCCCCGACTCGTCCTCCACCACCAGCGTCGAACCATGGTATCGCCAGGAAGCCGGCCCCCTTGTTGCCGCCAGTGTCATGCCTAGCACCGCCAGCGTCACAACCCCAACCACCGCCAAGGCCACAATCCGCTTGTCAATCCGGGTCCCAGCATCCACCTCCGCCGGATTCTGAGCGAGCTTCCAGGCGTCCAACTCCGCGCTTTCGGCGAACACCCGCCCATGGGATCCTGGAATCCGGCGCACCGGCATTCCCCGGTCTCGCTCCCATGTCTGTGCTGTCCGGATGCTCACCTTCAAGTGCCCTGCGATCTCTTTCCACGATCCGAGCTGTGCCATCGTATCGGCAGTTTACCATGCGCTTAACTACCTAAGTTGCACGATTTTGCGCGACTTTGCGCGATCCTGCGCTTGGTTCTTCTGGCCAACTTCCGCACAATCAGTCTGCCACCGAGCCATTTCCTTCGGTGGACATGAAAAGGAGAATGAATGTTCGCCAAAATCGTACTGTTTGCCGCCCTCGCAGCCGCCGTCGTGCCAGCTGCGCAACAAGGCGCCCTTGTCTACGTCAAGTCCGGAGATGTCTGGATCATGAA
Source organism: uncultured Acidobacteriota bacterium (assembly GCA_937952345.1). GTDB lineage: Bacteria > Acidobacteriota > Terriglobia > Bryobacterales > Bryobacteraceae > CADEFT01. The sequence goes on along the minus strand of CALFYN010001213.1, from coordinate 930 downwards.
CACTGATGGCTCGTCGCAAACCCGGCTCACCACCGTCGGCGATGCCCTCCAGCCTCGGCTCGCCAATAGCACCCTGTTCTTCAAGAGCGGCGGCCAGCTCTACCGCGCCCCTCTCCTTGGCCTTGCACTTCAATCCCCGGCGCAAGCCATCCCCAGCACCTCCGGCGTTCTCGAGTACGCCCCCAATCCTAACGCCACCCGCCTTGTCCTCACGTATCAGAGCAACTTCACTTCTTACACCATGAACGCAGATGGTACCGGATCCGCCGCCCTCAACACCACGGCAAGCAGCCATCAGAGTCTCTTCTCGTGGGGCCGCGACGGCTATATCTATTTTGTCCAAAGCGCTCTCGGGAACGCCTTCAGTCAGTTGCTCTACCGCATCCCCGAAAACGGCCTCAACAACCCTGCCGTTCTGACCAACTATTTCAGTCAGTTTCCCGCCGCGGGCGGCCCCGGCCACAAGGTCGCCTTTCTTTATAACCACCCAGTCAAATACATCCGCACTATGAACCCCGATGGTTCCAACCAGCAGGACGTTCCCGGCGTCAACACCGGCGATGGGGGCTTCATGGGGATCGATCAATTCGTCGACGTCATCTACTACACCTTCTACGATCAAATCTGGCGCGTGAATTTCGATGGCTCCGGCAACACGCAACTCACCTCGGGCGCCTACCACAACTATGTTGGCTACGGTCTCCTGGACGTCGACAACACTCCACCCGTTGTCACGAGCGTCACCGCAACACCCAACCCGGTCGCCAAGGGCGTATCGTTCTCCCTTACCGCAACCCTGCTCGACACCGGGGGCAGCGGCCTGTCCATCGCCCACTACACCATCGATGGGTCCACTCCGCAACTCATGGGCACGCCTAGCGGGGCTTCCGCTATGCTCACCATCCCTCTGGCTCCGTTTCCTTCTGCCGC
>CALFYN010001212.1 GCA_937952345.1 uncultured Acidobacteriota bacterium | reverse complement strand
CGCCCGCATCCGGTCGATCGCATCCAATCCCGTTGCCCCCGTCGCACCCGTTGCACCCGTTGCACCCGGCGCACCCGCCTGACCCGGCGCACCCGGCACGCCCGCCAGCCCCTGCGCCCCAGTCGCCCCAGTTGCCCCGGTCGCGCCTGGCGCGCCAGCCGAAGCCAGTATGATGTTCAGCACCGCCGAATTGCTGGTTGCCGGATTCTCCTTGCTGTCCACCATAATGCTCGTCGTTGGTTGTGCCGCGCTCGGCGCCACCACAAACCCATGGTTCGTCCCCGGGGAGTCGATCCAACCCTTCACGGCGTTCGTCACATCCACCGCCACCCACTGCCCGGCGACCGCAGTCGGAACCGCGCTGGCAACGGCTGTTCCCGCCGCCGGAGCCGTGCTACTGCTAACTGTGCTCTCCGTCCATGCCGATGACGCCACCGAAATATCAACGCTGCCGGCGATGTTCACCCGGTTCACAAAGATGTACAGCACTGCCTTGTTCACCATCGCCCCCGTCGTTCCCCCCGGAACTGCCGTCGATGTCTCGAAGCGGAGCAGCGCTCGATTGCCGCCACCGATGTTCAGGTTGGGCAGCGATCCAAAATTGTTTGCCGCAACACCCGTGTTTGTGTGGGCGTCCGCGCTGACTGGAACCGTGGCCCCCTCAAGCGGCATGAACACCATCACCGCCGCCAGAAAACACGAAAGTTTTCCCATCCACGTCCAGTGAGTGCTTCTTCCCTCTCCTGCCAGTACCGCCCTTCTCCAGTTCATCGTCTACCCTCCAACACGTCTCGCGTGAAATCCCCGCCAAATGGACCACCCCCTTCCGGAGTCACTCTTGTATCCCATACGGCAACGCCGTATACTGGAACCTGTGAGTTGCAGAGCGGAAGTCATCGAGCTTCCCAGCTACCGGGAACGCGCCGCCAATCTGTTATCCGAACCCGAGCGGCGCGAGCTACGAGAGCATTTGGCTTTGCACGCCGGCATACACCCTGTCATCCCGGGTTCGGGAGGACTTCGCAAACTACCGTGAGAGCTATCTATTTCTACGCGCTGTCGGCGAACCGCGTGGCCTTGATCGATATCTACTCCAAGGGCGAGAAGGAGGATCTCAATGAAAACGACCGCAAAAAACTCGACAGGATCATCCAGGAAATCAAAAAAACATTCCTCCACTGAGGGAATGTCACCGCTTGGCAAGCGCCTCCTGCGCGGCCTCGAAGAATTGAAGGACCACCTCGCAGGGAAGAATCTCGGTAAGGTGTACCACTACACTGCGCCGCCGCCGTTGGATGTGAAATCCGTCCGCCGCAAAACCGGCCTCTCCCAATCCCAATTCGCCTCCCGCTTCGCCATCGAACTCCGCACCCTCCAGGATTGGGAACAAGGCCGCCGCTCCCCCGACGCCACCGTCCGCGCCTACCTCACTGTCATCGACCGCAATCCTGCCGCGGTCGAAGAAGCCCTCAAAGGCTGACAGTCGGAAATGAGCGCCCTGCTGAGCATCGATCCAAAGAAATACACCCGCCTTGCCAACCGTGTCCTGTTGAAAGCCATTGAAACCGAGCAGGAATACCACCGCATGATCGAGGCCGTCGGAAAGCTCATGGACAAAGGCGAGTCCCACCTCTCCCCCGAAGAATCCGCCTTGCTCGAAACCATGGCCATTCTCATCCAGGCCTACGACGATCGCCATGTCCCTCCGCACACCGTCCCGCCCAACTAAATGCTCGCCTACCTCATGGAAACAAACGGACTCACCGCCAAAGATCTGCTCCCGGTCTTCGGAACCCGGGGACGAGTCTCCGAAGTACTCAACGCCAAGCGATCCATCAGCAAGGCACAAGCCAAACGCCTCGCCGCGCGATTCAACGTCGCCACCGATCTCTTCCTCTAAACCACACGACACGCCAAGCTCACGCACCAAGCCCATAAACAACAAACGGGAAGAAACAACAAAGGAATGGAGGCGCGGGGGGGAATCGAACCCCCGAATAAAGGTTTTGCAGACCTCTGCCT
>CALFYN010001211.1 GCA_937952345.1 uncultured Acidobacteriota bacterium | reverse complement strand
CGTACCTATCAAGCTGCCGGCGCTGCGCGACCGGAAGGGGGATATTCCGCTACTGGCGGAGACGTTCGTGAATAAGGCCAACGAGCGGTATGGATTGAACGCGAAGATCACGAAGAGCGGGATGCGGGCGCTGGATGAATATGCGTGGCCGGGGAATGTGCGGCAGTTGCAGCATATGATTGAACGGCTGAGCATTCTTGCGCCGCAGTGCCGCATTGACGAGGAGTCGGTGTTGGATGCGATTCAGTCTGTGTCGGCGCGCGATGCGCAGAGCAGCGAATCGCTGGCGGATACGGAAGCGGATCAGATCCGGAAGGTGCTGGCGGCGACGAGCGGGAATAAGAGCCGGGCGGCGAAGATATTGGGGATTGAACGGAAGACGTTGTACCGGAAGCTGGAGAGGATGGGGTTGGGGTGATGGATAATGATGGTTAGAGGAGGCGTGCATGCCTGCTGAGGAGTTGAATATTTCGTTGCCGCCGAAGATGGCTCGGTTCATCCGGGCAAAGGTGAAGTCCGGGCAGTATGCGAATCCTGGGGAGGCGGTGTTGGATGCGGTCCGGTTGATGCAGGATGCTGAAGCTGCGGAGTTGCGGGCGAGTGTGATGCAAGGTGTTGCGGAGTTGGAGCGGGGAGAGTGCGTGGAGTTCGACGAGGAAGGGCTGAAGGCGTTCTTTCGCGATGTGAACACACGAGGGCGGGAGCGGTTCAAGGCGAGCCAGAAGCAGCGAAGGTAGGTTTCCGTCTTGAGGCGCGTTGTCTTCAGTCAGTCGGCTGTCTCGGATATTGACGAGATTTGGAATTTCCTGGCCGTCGAGAGTGGTAGCGAAGAACCAGCGGAGCGCGTGATTGCGGATCTGGAGAGGCGGATCTTTCAACTGGCAAGGAACCCGGCGATTGGGCGTCTGTGTCCAGAGGTGGATCCGAAGGGACGTTGTCTGGTGTGCGGAAAGTATCTTGTGTATTATCGTGCGGACCCCAGGCGCATCAGAGTGACGCGCGTGATTCATGGGATGAGGGACCAGCGGAAGGCATGGGGTGAGTAGCCAAATAGAGGAAAGACAAAACTACGATTGGTGCTCATCGGCATCGAGGGTGCGATAGACGCGGTCGATGGCGTCGGTGGCGGCGTGCTCGTCGAAGACACCTTCGGAAACGGCTTCGAGTAGAGCGCTGCGTTCGGCCATGGCGAGATGATGTTCGGCGATGCGGCGCTCCTCGGCGGCGTACTCGGGGTTGCCGGCTTGGGCGATTTGGATTTCGGACTCGACCTTGGCTTTGCGGGCGGCGAGTTTGCGGTCGAGCTCTTCGAAGACGGGTCTGGTGACGAGACTGCGGTCGCGGAGGGAGTGCAATTCGGCGGTGGCGGCGGAGGCGGCCATCTGCTCGGCTTTGAGCCGGTCGTAATCGCCGCGGCCTCCGGCGATGAGTCCCAGAAGGTTCACGAGGGGCTTCATGGTGAGGCCCTGCACAATGATGGAAAAGGCGACGACACCGAAGGTCATGCTGAGGATCTGGGCCCTGCCGGGGACGCCGGCGGGCAAGCCGAGCGCGAGGGCCATGGAAACGGTGCCATGCAGGCCACCCCAAAAGAGGACGTGATTCCAGGCAAACGGCACGGGGGATGAGATTTTGTTGCCGATGGGTGAGAGGGCGTAAATGGTGACGAGGCGGCCGAGGATCACGGCGGCGGTGGCAATGGCGATGGAACCGGCGGCAGCGACGAGATCGGTGATGTGCACGGAGATGCCGATGAGGAGGAAGACGAGGGAGTTGATGACGAAAGCGAAGTACTCCCAGAAGCCGAACAGTGCGACGCGTGTGCGGGAACTCATTCCTTCGCGGATGCCGTATCCGGCGATGACAAGGCCGGCGGCGACGGTGGCGATGACGCCGGAGACGTGCATGTGCTCGGCGGCAAGGAAAGAGCCGTAGGCGACGATGGTGGTGAGAGTCACTTCGATGCGCGATTCGTCGACACGGGCGATGAGGAGGCTTCCGACATAGCCTATGGCCGCGCCGAGCAAGGCTCCGCCGGCGACCGTAACGAAGAAGTGGCCGACGCCGGCGGTGATTCCGATGGCGCCTCCCATGGCGGCAGCGAGCAGAAGCTGAAAGAGCACGACAGCGGTGCCGTCGTTGAGGAGGCTTTCGCCTTCGACCAGTAGGGTGAGGCGCGGGGAGATGGACATTTCGCGGAAGAGGGCGACTACGGAGATGGGGTCAGTGGCGCTGATGAGGGCTCCGAAGAGGAGGGCGGTGGAGAGCGGGATGCCGATCCACCAGGAGAGTGAATATCCGGTGGCGAGCGTGGCGATGATGACGCCGACAACGGCGAGCAGGGCGATGCGGGGGAGATCGTTGCGGAGGCTTTGAATATGGATGTGGAGGCTCGATTCGAAGAGGAGTCCGGGGAGGAAGAGGGAGAAGACGACTTCCGGGGTGAGGATTTCGAAATCGGAACCGGAGGCGAAGCCTAAGCTGCCGAGAACGGCCTGAATGTCGGGGCGGAACAGGTCGATGGCAAAGCCCGCGAAGACGAGTGCGATGGTGTAAGGGATTTTGAGGCGGTTGCAAACGAGGGCCACGATGGAGGCGGCTAGCAGCAGTAACAGCACCAGTTCAACGATGGAGGTAGTGGAGTTCATGGAGCAGGGCTATTCCCTGATGGTATCGCCTAGTGCGGGGGCGGCGCAGGGAGGGGTGGTTGAATTGGGATATTCGTATCTGATAGTCTCTCCTCATCCTGACATCAGTCCGGGCCAAGTAGAGGGGTTCCATGAAAATCAATCTGTCAAGAATTGCTATCGCGCTTTGTTTGGCGGCCACATCGATGGCGCAAACCGAAAGAGGCAATATCACGGGAGTGGTCACAGACCCGGCGGGCGCCGCGGTGCCCGGAGCTGACATCACGATCGTCAACCGGGACACGAATGCGACATCGAAGACGGTGTCGACCAATACGGGCGAATACAACGTCCCGAATCTTTTCCCGGGGGCATACCGCATGGAGGTATCCGCCGCCGGGTTCAAACGTTTTCTGCAACAGAACCTGATGGTAACGGCGGGCGGAACGGTGCGTGTGGACGCCATGCTGCAGTTGGGCCAGGTGAGCGAACAAATTGAAGTTTCGGCGGCGGCCTCGACGGTGCAGACGGACAATGCGAAGGTTTCCACACTGGTGGAGAACAAGATGGTGGACGAATTGCCGCTGGTGGTGGGCGGGTCCATGCGCAGCCCGTTCAACCTGGTGGCGGTTGCGGCGGAGGCGCGCGGCGGCGGCAACGCATTGTCGCTCGGCGGCGGGCAGGCGGCGCAGTGGAACGCAACGCTTGATGGTTATAGCGTGGGCACGAACCGCTCGGGCGACGCCAACGAAGCGGCGCTGAATACGCCGTCGGTGGAAGCGCTGACCGAGTTCAGCGTGGACACGAACGGGTTCAAGGCCGAGTATGGGCACGCGGGCGGGGGCGTGATGACGTTTGCGTCGAAGTCGGGGACGAACAACTTCCACGGATCGGCGTACGATTTTCTGCGCAACGATGCACTGGACGCGCGGGGATTCTTCGCGCAACGCCGC
>CALFYN010001210.1 GCA_937952345.1 uncultured Acidobacteriota bacterium | reverse complement strand
AGGGAAACAGTCGCTCTGGCACAAGCCGAATGTTCCGGTGGATTCTGAAGCGATCGTTACCAAACAGGTCTGGTACAAGTCGAAAGACGGAACGCGGGTACCGATGTTCGTTGTATCAAAGAGGGGAACGATCCTGGACGGAGACCGCCCGGTGCTTCTGCGAGGATACGGCGGCTACGGAGCGGTCACCATGCCGATGTCCTCCCCTCCACTGGCGACGTGGGTCAATGACGGCGGAATTCTGGCAGTGGCGAACATCCGGGGCGGTGGCGAATTCGGTGAGAAGTGGCATCGCGACGGAATGCTCGACAAGAAGCAAAACAGCTTCGACGATTTCATCGCAGCCGCCGAATGGCTGATCGCTAACAAATACACGCGCCCGTCACGGCTGGCAATCCAGGGCAGTTCCAACGGCGGCATGTTGGTGGCGGTCGCCGCTATACAGAGGCCGGATCTGTTCCGGGCTGTGATTTGCGGGAATCCACATCTCGACATGCTTCGCTACCACAAGTTCATGAAGGCCGCACCCTGGGTCCACGAGTTTGGAAATCCCGACGTGGCCAAGGAATTTGCGTACCTGCGCAGGTACTCGCCGTATCAGAATGTCCGCGAGGGCGAGCGCTATCCGGCCATGCTTTTCACAACCGGCGACGCGGATACCCGCGTTGCGCCTCTGCACGCCCGCAAGATGACAGCCCGCGTACAGGCCGCGAACCGCTCCGGATGGCCGGTGCTGCTGCGCTACAGCCTGGTTGGCGGGCACATGGGAGCCGGAGGGCTGTCACAGGTCCTGGCCCAGCAAGTCGATGAAGCCGCATTCCTATACTCACAACTGGGCTTGGTGCCCTTACATGGCGAGCATTGAGTTCGACTCCCACTTGCACCGTCGAGGCGGCTTCGTGCGATCCAAGGAAAAAGCAGCCTGCAAACCGGTCCGATCGGGTCATCGACAGAATGGAGGATGAGACCCAGGTGACCGGCAAAGTGATCGCCGCGAGATTCTGTGTTGCATTCGCCTGTCTGACCGGTGGCCTCTTCGTGACGGCCGTGTGGGGGCAGCGGATGGTCGTTCCGCATTCTCAGGAACTCTCCACTCTGGATGGGACGCCAGTGCACGGAGCCGGCAGGCCCTCCGCCCGGCCCTATCTGGGTCTGACGCTCTATGAAGCGCCTCCCGAGTCGTGCCAATCGCGATGTCTGTTCGCCATCCCACGGCCGGGCCCGGTCAGCGAGGCCTTCCGCAAGCAGACTTTGGAAGTGCCGGTCCTACGCCTCCTGGCTGTCGATGGCCGCGAGATCAAACCGACTGCCGAGTTCCGGCAATGGATGCAAGAACTCTCGATTGGCACGGAGGTTCGGCTACGGTTCTTTCGCAGGATCCGAAACCCGAAACGGAAATCACCGTCACGGTCCGGGTTGGATCGTGGTTGGATTGGGCCGCGCCGATCGATTATGCCCGTCCGCCGGGGCAACGCATCGCCCCGGAATCTGTGGTGCCCGAATCACCCGAGCCCACTCCGTTTGAAAAGCTGCTCCAGACCCAACTGGAGTCGAACGGCATCGCCTCCGCCGCGGCGGACACACGAAAGCACCTGATCCGGACGATGGAGAACAACTATGCGCCAGGCATGCTAAGCCGCGTAGCGTATGGCTTCTATCGGCCGGCCCGTCTGGCGGAACTTCAGACGCCGATCACTGAACCGCTGGTGAACATCGTGGAGCCGAACAAGGGCCAGCCCTTCGCGGTGATGCGTCCGATTCTGCGGGAAGCCGCCAAGAACATGGATCTGCATTGAACAACAGGCGAGCGCGGGCAGCTCGACATCACCAGCCCGCGACAGGCCCTGTATGACGCGGCCGTGTTACTTCGCCGCGCCCATGCGCACCTGGAGGCGGCATTCCGCGGAATCGGCGAGGACGCGCGGAAGGAACTGGTGCCATCCGCGGTCGCGTTGCTGGACCCCGCCCGGTGGACGGAGCCGGACCATCTCAGGTCGCCCCACCCAGCGAACTGGAGGGTTCGGTGAAAGGCGATGTCCTGGCAGCCGAACGGATCGACGGACGCTGGTACGTCTACGGCGGATATGGGCCCAACGAATACGACCTATCGCACATCGACGTCGTCATCGATCCGGGCGGCACCGATGTCTACCGCTATCCGCGGAGCGAAAGGCCGCGAGTACAACTCGTGGTGGACTGGGACGGCGATGATCGATATCTCGGCGAGAACGGTGCAGCCGGTCCCGCAAGCGGGCTGCTAGGCGTGAGCGTCGTAGTGGATCGCGCCGGCAACGATCATTATGAAGGCGGGGATCTCTCGTGTGGCGCTGGACTGATGGGCGCCGGCCTGATCCTGGACCTCGCCGGAAACGACACCTACAAAGGCGCCCGGTGGACACAGGGCGCGGCGAAGTACGGCTTCGGCGGAATCGTGGACCTCGGCTCCGGCGCCGACACGTACCTTGCGCACGAATTTGGTCAAGGAGTGGGCGGCGCAACTGGAGCGGTTTGTCTTCGCTGAGGTAGACCGGCGCGGGATCAGCCAGCCAATCCGTAAGCTCCTCGACTACTTTGCCGAGACGATCGACAAGTTCTACGGCGCAAACATGCTCAGCCGCGTGGCGTACGGTTTCTATCATCCGGCTCGTCTCGCCGAACTCCAAGCCTCGATCGCCGATCCCCTGGTGCGTGGCCTGGAGCAGAGCGGCGCCGACAAGTGGAGCATCGGCGGACGAGTACTGGCGGAGGCAGCCAGGAATCTGGATGTGGAAATCCCCCAGATGGAGACTGCGCGAATCGATCTCGCGAACCCACGTCAGGCATTGCAGGACGTGGCCACGCTCGTCACGCAATCCCACTCCCACTTGAGGCTCGCATTTGAGAGCCTCACACCGGCGGCGAGGACGGAGTTGAAGACTTCGCTCCCTCTGTTGCTCCGGCCCATGCGCTGGCTGGACGCACCTGTGGTGCGGGCTCGCCAAGCCAGAATGCAGGTTGACTACATGCGCCTATTTGCAGCGGCTTCCGCAATGACTGCCTGGACTGTTTCGAGCGCACCTCCGCCGCACGTGCCCGCCACGGCTCCTGTTCCGGGCGAGTTGGCTGACGCGGTGAGGGGAGCGGTATCAGCCGTAGAGAAGATCTCGGAACGCTGGTACGTTTATGGAGGCCCCGGCGCGAGCGAGTACGACATGTCGCGGATTGACGTCGTGATTGACCCCCGCGGGGACGATGTTTACCGCTATCCGCGCGAGGAGCGCCCCCGTGTCCAACTGATCCTCGACTGGTCGGGGAACGATATCTACCCACAATCCAGCGGCGCGCAGCCATGCTCTGTTGGTACGATTTCCACGGTGTCGCCTTCTCGTTCCGGCGGCAGTGACTGATAGGCTTCGCCAAGCTTTCAGGCAACCTGCCCGTCTCCGAGATAGGCCATGAGACTCATCGAGACGGCGGGCAACTCCACCTTCGCTATAGAGTATGAAGCATGTTCAAGGCGGTACAGCTTTGTATTTCGGCGGCTGAGGCAAAATCTACAGGGCTCTTGTCTTGACAGCCAGCGTAAGCCGCCACCCTTACCCCCTACCCGCCACATTCCGCAACTGAACGTTTATCTCCACCGTGAGTTTTCGCCTGATTTCTACTGTATCAGAGGCCTACGTATGGGCGTGTCACTCGGAACATCAGACAGGAAACGCATTGCGAGGCAAGATTGCGGGTGCATGCCGAACAGTGAGACTTTGTCCGTCCGAACTGATTCGAGCGGGGCACTCCGGCCACATAACGCGAATCGTCCTGAGCCACTGCTCCAGCATGGCGCGGAAACGTCGTGGTCGCGAGTACTCTACCGTGCCGATCTGGTGCACCAGGCCGAAGGCGCCGAAGATCGGAATCGACTCAACACCCTTTGCCCTGAAACATCGGTAGGAGAGCCACATGTACAGGTCGAGTACTGCTGGCGAGGCTGCAAGTAGTTTGACGGCATCGAGGTCAGTCGGGACGGGATGCGCAACGATCTCCTGATAGAACTCGTCACTGAGCGTGATCAGGTTCTCGAAGTCGCCTGACAGGACTCGCTGCTCAGGTGTGCGGGTGTACCAGATCTGTGCCTCACGCAGGAAATTGAATCGCGACATCTGAACGACCTTCACCTTCCCGTTCAGACTGTCGGTCCCAAAGAAGATCGTGGCCCCGAAGATCCGTTCGAACGCTTGCACAAGACGCCGATACTCTTTGCCGCCGGTATGCATACCAAAACTCTCCAGCATCTCTGCCGCTGTACGGAACCGGATGATCTGGCTTTTCTGCCGAACGGCAAGCGTGGCAAGAAAAATCGGCACGAGTCGATCCTACCCGAAGGGGACTCCGAAGTCTGGATGCGCCGTGACCTGTAAGACGAAGTG
>CALFYN010001209.1 GCA_937952345.1 uncultured Acidobacteriota bacterium | reverse complement strand
GTTCAGCGTGATGCGCCGGTTCACCTTAAAGTCATCCTGGAAAAACACGCCGTATTGATCCTGCTCCGTGTAGCGCGGCGACACATAGTTCGTCACCAGCGAGTTGTCGATTGCGCCCAACAGGAACGTCGCCCAGGCGCTGCCGAAGTTCAGCAGATTCGGAGCCAGGTTCGTGTTCGCCGTAAGAGCCGCCGTGAACGGGAACGTCCCCAGGTTCGGCAGTTGCGAATACTCGTAGCCGTGGCGATACGCCATCCCGAACTTCATGTAATGCCGCCCCCGGTCATGCCCCAGGCTGCCCTGATAGGAGTACTTGCGCGGGCGGTAGCTCCACCAACTCGACTTGCCGAATGTCGCCCCGCCGATGTTCAGGTTCGGATAATACACAGCCGGAGTATCGGCGATGTAGGGCTTGTACCAGGGATTATTCGGCCAGTATTTCGCCAGCCCCGCTTCGCCCAGCTTCGCCCACTCGGAATCGTATTCGTCTTCCGAATACACCACGCCAAGGCGGAAGTTGAACACGGTGCGCGCGCTCAACGTGTACACGCTGTCGAAGGCCCCGTTCAGCGCGTCCATCAGTCCGCCATTGTCGGAAGTGGTGGCAATGGTGCCGCCGTAGTTGTTGTTGTCTAGCCGCGTGCGAATCACGCTGTAGCGTGCGAATACCTTCCACTTGTCTGAAATGTTCCAGTCCGTGCGGTCAGAGAAGTTCCAGTAATTCAGAAACCACGCATAGCCCGTGCGGTAATTGTTCACGCCCGTCAGATCGTCGCCCGGATTGTTCGGTCCCCAAATGTCGGCCAGGAACAGCTTCGACGTCGGATCGACGCGCGAGGCGGGAATGAGGTTGCCCGCAAACGGCGTGCGCGACGCCGTGTTTGTGGTGGTGTTCGTCACCGTGGTCCACGGATCGAAAATCGGCCGCAACGCACCGGCGCGGTTCAGTGTACGCGAAAAATCGCCCTGCCGTTCCAGTTCGGTGGGAAGCGTCATCACCTTCGTGTACGGCTGGCGATTCTTCCACTGCTCATAGGTGACGAACGTGAACAGCTTGTTCTTGATGATGGCGCCCCCGAACGTGCCGCCACCCACGTGATTGCGGACCACGTTAGGCGCTCGCGTGAACACGTTCGAAACGGCGTTCAGCGCCGGATTGCGCCCGAAATAGTAAAGGCTGCCGTGGTATTCGTTCGTGCCGGCCTTCATCCCGACGTTCATCACGCCGCCCGCCGAAAACCCCGACTCGGCATCCACCGAATTCTGCTGCACCGTGAATTCCTGCACTGCGTCCATCGGTGGCGCGTACGATCCGCGCGACCCAACGCCGATCGGCGATCCGTCGATCTGCACTTCGTTGCGCCCGCTGGTCTGCCCGCCGACATCCACACCGGTCGTCGAAAGCTGATAGAACGGATTGCGCTTGGAAACGTCGGAGTAGCGATTCACCACCGCCGGATCCAGCAGCGCCAGCGTGAACGGATTGCGCGCCAGCACCGGCAGCTCTTTCAGCATCGTTCCGTCAATCGTGCGCGCCAGTGTCGTCGTATTGAACTGCAGTTCCACGGCGGAGTCCGACACGGTCACCGTCTGATTCACGTCGCCCACCTTGAGCGACATATTCACCGTGATATCGGATCGCACGAGGACTCGCACATTCTCCTGCGAGAATTTGCCGAAGCCCGGTGCTTCGCCCGAGACCGTGTACGTCCCCGGTTCGACGAAATCGAACAGATAGCGTCCCGATTCGTCGGTGGTGCGCGTCGTAGCGGCGCGCGTGCTGGTGTTGAGCAGCGTGACAGTGGCGGAAGGGACGGCGGCGTTTGTGGCGTCGCTGACCAGGCCTTGTACACGGCCGCGGTAATCCTGGGAAAATGCAACGGAGCAGAAAAGAAGGGCAAAGAAGGGAATGCGAAGCATTGAGACCTCCTGCGAGTGAGATGGGAGCAAGTATTTCACCCCACCCTCGGGAAGTCAATAGCAAATCGAGTTTTTTACGAAACTAGCGGCAGATTTCCACCGTACAGTGTGCCCTTGCCAGAATCGCGCTGGAAACCGTGCCCAACAGAAGCCGTTCCACCGCCGAACGGTCATTGTCACCCGCGAAAATGCATTCCGCCTCGAACCGGGCCGCTTCTTCCACGATGACGCGCCGCGGATCGCCCATCAGAAACGTCGAGCTTACCTTCAGCCCGCTGCGCTGCAGCGCTTGCGTGGCCTGATCGAGCACATCATGAGTCCAGTAGTATTCTTCGGCTGGAGAGTGCGTCGCGGCACAGGCCACCAGCAGGATTTCACTTCCTGCCGGCCAGCAGCGTGCCGCCACTCGGGATACCGCCGTTGTCGCGCCGGGTTGTCCGTCATGGGCCAGCACCAGCCGCACCGGTCCCTGGCGGTCGGGCAGGTAGCCGCGCGAAATCCGCACTGGACAGTTTGCTGAGTTGGCGATCTTGTGCGAAACGCTTCCCAGCAGTGTCCGCTCGATCGCTCCGTGCCCCACCGCGCCGACCGCGATCAAACTGGCATCCCAGTCGCGCGCCCGCCGCAATAAGACCTTGGCCGGCGAGCCCGACGCGCTTTCCGCTTCCACTCGCCATCCCGGATGGAGCTTGCGCAATCTCTCCGACCCCGCCGAGGCAATCTCAGAGGCTGGCTTTGGCTGAGGCAATTCCGCGGCCCCCATCGCTTCATACATCGATGGCGGCGGCAACCAGCGCTCCGTCACTGAGACGACGAGGGCTTCGACGGTCTCCGGAAGACCTGCCCGGCCCAATTCATCCAGCATGTCATCGGATGCGGCGGAGCCGTCATAGCCCGCAAGAAGTTTATAGGTATCAGACATGGGTTGCCTCCCCTATTACGGTAGCAACCGTCGCCGCCGCAGGTTTACCCGCCTTGCCTAGGCAGCTTTCGGCGATCGCAACACGAACCCAGCGTCGATCGAAGAGTGGCACCGCGCACATTTCTGCCCAGGTTTCACTTTCGCACCCTTCGGACCCACCAGGACGGTCGCCTCTACGGTGTGCGTGCACATGAAGCAGTACACCGAGGCGGTTTCTTCTCTCAACTCGACTTTCGGTTTCAGAATCATCGGTTCGGCCTCCTCATGCCTCTTCACCCAATCAGACGCGGGAAGCCTTACTTTCGATTTCGATTTTTTTAAAAAAATTTCACTGCGGTCCCAGTTCCGCCAGCGCGTCCGAAAACGCTTCCAAACCCCCGTGCAACGTCTCCGTAGCGCAGCCGATGGTGATGCGCAGGTGGTCCGGTGCTTCGAAGAACGATCCCGGTACGACACTGACGCCATGGCGCTCCAACAGCCGCCCGCAGAAGGCATCCACATCCACGCCAGGCATTCGGGGAAAGCTGACGGTGCCATGGCCGATCCGCCCACCTTGCAAGCGTGGATGCCGGTCCAGAAATCTGTGCAGCAGCGCCCGGTTTGGCCCCAGAATCGATTTCGCCCGCGCCGCAATCGCCGGTAACTGTTCCAGCGCCAGCACGCTCAACCGCTCGGCGGCATGCGCGGGAATCACCCCCATCAAATCGTTCAACAGCCACAGCCGGCGAGCCAGGTCCGGCTCGGCAAGAATCCAGCCGCAGCGCAGTCCGCTCAACCCGTAGGCCTTTGTGAGGCTGTTGGTAATGACAAACACCGGATCCAGGAAGAAGGCGGACGGCGGCGCGTCTTCATACATCGCTTCCAGGTAAACCTCATCCACCAGGATCCGTGCGCCCGCCTCCCGCGCGATGGCCGCCAGCCCCCGCAACGTCGTCTCGTCCACATACGCGCTCGACGGATTGTGCAGGTTGGTGATGACAATCAGCCGCGTTTTCGCCGTCATGGTCCGGCGCACCTCTTCCAGGCGAATCGCGAACCCGTCTTCGGCATGGCGGCGGAATCGATTGATCTGCGCGCCCGTGAACGACGCCGCGTGCACCAGCGGATCATAGGCAGGCGACTCCACAAGGCAATCGTCGCCCGGAGAGAGCAACGCCGCCATCACCAGGTAATTCGCCATCGATGTCCCGGTTGCCGCAACAATCGATTCCTCCGGCGCTTTCGTGTACGCGGCAAGCGCCTTCTGCAACGGCGGATACCCGTAGTAACTCGGGCCGCTCAATTCCAGATCCTCCAGCCTCACCCGCAATTCCGAGATGGGAAAGTTCATCACCCCACTGTTGGTTAACCCGAAGCGTGGCTGCGACTGAAAGCGCGTCTTCGCCCAATGCATATACGGCGAGAACAGGGACCGGGCCGCATGGCTCATGCGTGTTTCTTTCTCCTCCAAAACAGGTAGGCCGGTACACCGCTCAGCAGGATCAGCAGTCCCAGTACGGTGTCGCCCGGGTAGCGGTAGATGGTATTGGCCACCACAAACCAGCATGCCGCACAAAATAGGATGGTGGTGTAAGGATGGCCGGGAGCCCGGCCGCGAAAGGCGAAAACGCAGCAGCCCGTCAGACCGATGAACAGGAAATCGACACTGACGACATAGTTCAGAATCTGCTCATAGCGCCCGGAGAGTGCGATCCCCATCGCCCACACCCCTTGCAGCACGATGGCCACAACGGGAACGTGCGTCCGCTGTGAGACGCGTGCCACCACCGGAAAGAACAACCCATCGGCCGCCATCGTGAAGTAAACACGCGGGGCCGTGAGCATCGCCTGGCTCAGGAAACCAAGCGTCGAGACCGTGATCGCCACCGCCGTAACCACCTCGCCGGCGCTGCCCATCACTTGCCGGACGACGGCTGTGGCGGGCGTGGTGTTAGCCGCCAGTCCTTCCACTCCCAGCACGCGCAGGTAGGCGAGATTGATGGAAAGATACAGCGCCAGCACCCCCAACACTCCGATCAGCATGGCGCGCGCCAGGTCGCGCCGCGGATCCTTCATCTCCGCGGCCATGAAACTCGCGGTCTGCCATCCACCGTAGGCGAACAGCACCGGCGTGGCCGCTGCGCCAAATGCAGTCAGGAGATCGAAAGAGACAGGCCTGTCGAGCAGTGGGGTCCAGGGTTCGTTCGATCCCCGAGCCAGCAGCAACCCGGCGGCGGCGATGGCCGCAATCGCCACGATCTTCAACACCATAAGAAACGATTGCGCGTTGCTCCCCGCGCGAACGCCCAGGCAGTTGATCGCCGTGAGCAATCCGAGCGCGGTGACCGCCACCACCCCGTCTGGAACCGCCAGGCCACTCAGCGAAAGGAAGTATCGGGCAAAGGTGACGGCCACCGCCGCCATCCCGCCGGTCTGAATCACCAGCAGCAGCACCCACCCGTACAGAAACCCAACCAGCGGATGATAGGCCTCACGGAGGTAGGCGTACTGCCCGTTCAAGTCCGGCCGCCGCGCAGCCAACTCGGCATACAGGAACGCTCCCAGCAGCGCCACCATGCCCCCGAACAGCCAGG
>CALFYN010001208.1 GCA_937952345.1 uncultured Acidobacteriota bacterium | reverse complement strand
GGCAGGCTCGCCACAATCTCCACTTCATGCCGCGCCAGAAATGCGATCAGGTCCGATTGCGATGGCGTCAGCAGGATGGTCAGATTGCACCGGTCCATCACCTTGCGCCCCAGCTTCCTCGATTCCGTCACCAGATACCGGAACTGCGCGCACAATTCCGGAGCGCCTCCCGTGATGTCCACCACCGGGATATCGTAGCGGCGCAGTACCTCCAGGCACATCTCCGCTGTCTCCCGCGACATCGTTTCGCGCCGCTCCGGCCCTGCGTCAACGTGACAATGCGCGCACCGCTGGTTGCACACCTTGCCCACATTGATCTGCAACACCCGGATTCCCGCCGCTGTCAACGGTCCCCCTATTGCGTGCTCGAATCGCCTCTCATCTATCGAAACCATAAAGCCTGTATGCCGTTCGTCCCAGAATCCATTCCTTGTCTTCCGCCGTGAAGAACGGAATCACCTCTTTCATGATGACGTATTCGAAGAAGTTTGCCCAAATCAGCCGCCGCGGGCCGAAGCGGTCGTACAGCCTCCGCAGAAACGGCCACACGTCGCGATACGGCATCTCCTTCGTCTTCGATGGATTGTGCAGCGACGTGCGCACATACACGTTCGGATACTTCTCCAGATCCAGCAGCGGCCCGAATCCAGCCGCATCGGGCGCTGTGATGTCGATCATCGCGATGTGGTCGATCACCACGTTCACCCCAGGAAACCGCCGAGCCATATCCGCCACCTGTCCCACCTGGTGCGGAGCCAGAAAGATATTGAACGTCGCCCCCAACTGCTCGGCTTTCTTCCACAGCGGATAACACACCGCATCATTCAGCCACACCACATCGCGATTGTAGATCGGGCTCAGCCGCAACCCGATCAGCCCGTCTTCCTTGATCAACCGCTCCAGCCGTGAAGCATTCTCCTTGTCCGCCGGCGAATGCAGCCGGTGCCCTACCAGCAGTCCGATCGCCGCGAATTTACCCGGATATTGCTTCACGCAGTAGCTGGCGTACGCATTCTCCCGCCCGTAATAACAAACGTGTGAGATCACCACATGATCCACATGGTACGTTCGCATCTCTGAAAGTAAGAATTCCGCCGAGTATTCATATCCCGGCAGGTTGGTGGGACATACCGCCATTTCCTTCGGCATCGGATACTTCGCGTTCAATACCCATGCATGTTCCGCCGCATTCACCACCGGCGCCCGCTTCTGCCCCATCGCACCCGCCGCACCCAGTCCGCTCAAAAAAAATTCTCTGCGCTGCATCCCGATAGTCTACACCCCTCCCATTATTCGGATATACTATCTCCCATTGGAGGGTTTATGAACTCGCTTCTGAAGACGCTGTTTGTGTCTTTTTTTCTCACCGCCCTGTCCTTCGGTCAAAATGTAACTGGAAACATTGTTGGCACTGTACGAGATGCCTCCGGCGCCATCGTCCCCACCGCCAACATCACCGTCAGCAATGAAGGCACTGGAATCGAAACCAAGGCGCAAGCCAATTCCTCCGGCGACTTCACCGTCCCCGGCCTCCCGGCGGGGAACTACACCGTGCGCGTCGAAGCCACGGGTTTCCGTCCCAGCCAGGCCAAGGGCCTTTCGCTCCTTCCCAACCGCTCTCTCCGCCAGGATTTCTCGCTCGAAGTCGGAACCGTGCAGCAGGTAGTCGAAGTCACCGCCGCTCCCCCCGTTCTGAACACCGAAAACGCCACCATCGGCAATGTCATGCAATCCCAGCAGATCACCACCATGCCGCTGAACGGCCGCTTCCTAGATCGCCTCATTCGCATCTCCGCCGGCGTCACCACGGACAGCGCCTCCAATCCCCGCGTGGCCGGCAGTTCCTATTGGGGCGGCATGTCCTTTAACGTCGATGGCGTCGCCTTCAACGACCCCGGCAACGGCGGCGGAGCCTACTCCTTCCGCCACGGCATGTCCACGCTCCCCAGCGTCGACGCGGTCAGCGAATTCAAGATGGATTCCAATAGCCAGAAAGCCGAATTCGAAGGCGCTGCCTCCGTAACCATCGCCACCAAGTCCGGCACCAATGCCTTCCACGGAACACTCTTCTACTTCAACCGCAACAAAGCCACCACCGCCCGCAACTTCTTCGCCCTCACTCGCCCCGCGTTCAACCGCAACGAGTTCGGCGCAATGATCGGCGGCCCCATCGTCAAAAATCGCACCTTCTTCTTCGGCGGATACGAAAGCCTCATCGAGCGCTCTCCCCGCACCGTCACTGTCAGCGTCGCCACCGCGGCCATGCGCGCCGGCAACTTCGCTGGCCTCAATCCCATCGTCGATCCGCTGTCCGGTGTCCCCTTCGCCAACAACATTGTCCCCACAACTCGCATTGACTCACGCGCCAAGACACTCATTGACCGCGTGGCTATGCCCAACGCCCCCGGACTCGGCGCCGCCGGAACGCTCAGCAACCACATCACCAACATCAAGAACGATTCCGACATCGACCGTTACTTCGTGCGCCTCGATCACAAACTCACCGATCGCGACAGCCTCTCCTTCACCGGCAACATCTCCAAAGCCTTTCCCTACTTCGTGGCCCAGGCATATCCGGAAGGTTACGGCTCCTGGGAAAACGGCGGCAATGACACCCGTGTCGGCAACTTCACCTGGACCCGCAACATCTCCCCATCCGTACTCAACGAGTTCCGTCTCGGCTACACCTACCACGGCCCCGTCCGTCAGGGAATGAACCGCGATTTCGATCCGCGCACCATCTTCCCCGATCTCTACGGCCCGCTTCCCGTCGGTGGCCTGCCCACCGCGAACATCCTCGGCCATGTCTCCATCGGCGACTACGGCGGCAGTGAGCGCGGCAAGCAGCTCACCCGCCAGATCATCGACAACCTCACCATGATCCGCGGCCGCCACACCATCAAAGCCGGCTTCGACATCGGCAACTTCCGCATGTCGTCGCCTCCCGGAGCCTTCGGCCTCGGCACCGGCGTGGCCAACAACGCCGCCCTCGGCCGCTTCGATTTCAATGGCCGCTTCAGCAACAACACCACCGGCGCGGCGCAGCCTGCCCATGGCTTTGCCGATTTCCTCATGGGGTATGCGAACTTCACCTATCGCTCCACACCCACCGCCGTCAATCTCTTCTACAACACCCGCTACAGCGCCTACGTCCAGGACGATTGGCAGGTGAGTCAGAAGTTTACGCTCTCCTACGGTGTTCGCTACATGCTCCAGACCACCTGGAAAGAGCGCGATCTCGCGCAAGCCAACTTCGATTTCGCCTCCGGCAAGCTCATCATCCCGCGCTCCTCGCTGCCGCCTCAGGCCCAGCAGCGTCTGTTCGACGCCTATCCCATCGGCCTCGACGAGAATTACTCCATCCTCAGCGCCGATACCAACAATTTCGCACCCCGCGTCGGATTCGCTTATCGCCCCTTCGCCG
>CALFYN010001207.1 GCA_937952345.1 uncultured Acidobacteriota bacterium | reverse complement strand
CGCACAAACATGCTGCAGCTTTCCATGTAGATCGATCGCACCGCGAAACTGAACAGCATCACCGCCAGTACGAACCACGGAGCCGATCTCCCGATCGCCTGTTCCGTGATCCCGCCTACGTAGAACATCGTGGAGGCAAGATCGCTCAGGACAATCGCTGCCCCTCGCCAAAAGGAAATGAAACTCAGCGCAACAGTGGTGGCGACGACAACCTTTGTCGTCGGTGTGGATGACGAGCTTCTACTGCCAGGCTCGTCGCTTTCGGAAGGCATTCTCCTATGTTACCCATAAGTTTATGGGTGCAACCAGTGCCAGGCTCGCCGCACAGATCGTCGAAACGCTGCGCGAAGCCGGACACAGCGCATACCTCGTCGGAGGTTGCGTGCGTGACGAATTGCTCGATATCACCCCCAAGGACTACGACGTCGCCACCAGCGCCCGCCCCGATCAATTACTCCGCCTCTTCCCCAAAGCGGAACTCATCGGAGCGCACTTCGGTGTCCTCCAGGTCCGCTCCGCCGGCGACACCGTCGAAGTCGCCACCTACCGCTCCGACGGAGTCTACGAAGACGGCCGCCACCCCGGCAACGTCACCTTCGAAACCGACCCCGCCCTAGACGCCACTCGCCGCGATTTCACTATCAACGCCCTCTTCCGCGACCCCTTCTCCGGCGAAGTGCTCGATTTCGTCGGCGGCCAGCGTGACCTCCGCGAAGGCATCATCCGCGCCATCGGCGACCCGCACGCCCGCTTCGAAGAGGATCACCTCCGCATGCTCCGCGCCGTCCGCTTCGCCGCCCGCTTCCGATACCACATCCATCCCGGCACCTATGCCGCCATGGGAGCCCTCGCCCCGCACATCCACCGCATCTCCACCGAGCGCATCCGCGACGAACTCCTCCGCATCCTCACCGAAGGCAACGCCCGCACCGGCTGCGAACTCCTCTACGGCTGCGGCCTCCTGAAGGAAATCCTGCCCGAAGTCCAGGCCTTTCAGGGCGTCCAGCAGCCCCCCGAGTTCCACCCCGAAGGCGATGTCTGGACTCACGTCATGCTCATGCTCGAACAGATGGGTCCTGCCAACCCGTCCCTCGCCCTCGGCGTCCTGCTGCATGACGTCGGTAAGCCGCCCACCTTCCGCATCGCCGATCGCATCCGCTTCGATGGCCACGTCGAAGTGGGCGAAGAGATGGCCCGCCAGATCCTCTCCCGCCTCAAATGCTCCCGCGAACTCACCACCCGTGTCTGCGAATTAGTCGCAAACCACATGCGCTTCAAGGATGTCCACCGCATGAAGCCCAGCACCCTGAAACGATTCTTCCGGATGGAAGGCTTCGAAGAGCATCTCGAACTCCACCGCCTCGATTGCCTTTCCAGCAACCGCCGCCTGGAAAACTACACTTTCGCCAAACACCAGTGGGAAAACATGCCGCAAGACGTGCTCCGTCCCCCGCGCCTCCTCACCGGTGAAGATCTCATCGCCGCCGGCTACGAACCCGGCCCCCTCTTCTCCCGCATGCTCCGCGCCGTCGAAGATGCACAATTGGAGGGAGCAGCCGCCACCCGTGAAGACGCTCTTCGCGTCGCCGCCGCCGTGGCCCAGTCCGCCTGACAAAGGAAACCCCATGCTGACACTACTCGCCATCCTCGCCGCACACCTCCACGGCGCTCCCGCATTCCCCGGCGCCGAAGGCTTCGGAGCACAAACCCCAGGCGGCCGCGGTGGAGCCGTACTCTTCGTCCACAACCTCAACGACGCCGGTCCCGGCAGCCTCCGCGCCGCCCTCGAAACAAAAGGCCCCCGCATTGTTCTCTTCCGCGTCTCCGGCATCATCGATCTCAAATCCCCGCTCACTATCGCCGAGCCATTCCTCACCCTCGCCGGCCAAAGCGCCCCCGGCGGCGGCATCTGCCTCCGTGGCGCCGACCTCCGCGTCGAAACCCACGATGTCATCATCCGCCACATCCGCGTCCGCACCGGAGACATCGCCGCCCGCGAGCGCGACGGGCTCGCCATCGGCGGAGAAAGCCGCAACGTCATCATCGACCATTGCTCCGTCAGTTGGGGCGTCGATGAAAACCTCTCTCCCAGTGGCGCCATCGCCAACATCACCGTCCAATGGTCCATCATCGCCGAAGGCCTCAACCGCAGCGTCCACCACAAAGGCGCGCACGGCTATGGAACCCTCGCCCGCGCCGTCGGCGGCGTCACCTTCCATCACAACCTCTGGGCCCACAATCAAGGCCGCAACCCGCGCCTCGGCGATAACTACGGCAAGCCGCCTTTCCCCACCTTCGACGTACGCAACAACGTCATCTACAACGCCGGCGGCTCCAACGTCGTCGGCGACGAACTCACCGTCAACTACATCGGCAACTATTTCAAACCCGGCCCCGACACACGCATCCGCAACGGCCTGTTCGGCCCCACCGACAAAGCCAAACCCCGCTTCTTCGTCCAGGGAAACATCATCGAAGGCATGCCCGATCTCACCGCCGACGCCAGAAAACTATTCGCCCGCGCCGTCGAAATCCTCACTGCCCCAGCCCCCGCCCCATCCATCGAACAACAGCCCGCCCAACAAGCCTACGAACTCGTGCTCTCCCGCGCCGGAGCCACGCTCCCCAAACGCGACACCGTCGACACCCGCATCATCGCCGATGTCCGCGCCGGCTCCGGCTCAGTCATCGACTCACAGTGGGAAGTCGGCGGCTGGCCCGAATACCAGCAATCCCGTCCGCCCCGCGACACCGACCGCGACGGCATGCCCGACCATTGGGAACAATCCCACGGCCTCAACCCGCGCGACGCCGCCGATGCCGCCAAAGATCGCGACAGCGACGGCTACACCAACATCGAGGAATACCTCAACACGATCCAGCCTCACTGAATCGCCACGGTCACATCCCGCTGCGCCAGTACCCCGCCGATATTCACGGTTAGCGGCACAGCCCCGCCCACAGGTGCAGCCGGCGGCACCACCGCATTGATCTGCATCAGCCCCGGAGTCACCCCCGATACCCCGCCCTTATACGTCACCTGCGCCACCGCTCCCCCCATCGAAACCACCACCGGAGCCACCGGTTGCGGCGGCGCCGCCCCGTTCAACAACCCATCCACACCCGCCGGATCCGTCACCCCTTCCCCCGTCAGATACAGCACAATCGTCCCGCCCCGCGCCACCGGATTCGCCGCACTGTTATACGTCAAGTCCTGATTCAAAGCCGCCGCCTGACCCGTCCCCGAGGCATTCGCCGTAAATATCCCTGGAGCCGTCGCCCCCAGATTCAGCGTCGCCTCGGCCGACTTCCGCCCCTGATACTCCACCACCACCTTTGTGCTCCGCTTGCCCTCCGTGTTGTACGGCACCACCGCGCTCACCACCCCGTTCAGCGTGTAGATCATCGGCGCGGGCGTTTCGTCGAACAACACCCTCGTTCCCGCCAGAATCGTCGTCAGCGACAACCCATCGGGAGTCAACTGCGCCGTCACAATCTGCGCCGGCCCCAATCGCTCCCCGAAAATCGCCACCACCGTACCCGGCGCAGCCGTATCCCGCGCGAAACTCGCCGCATTCGTAATCGACGTAATCACCGGCAACTCCGTCGCCGCCTGCCGGATCGTCACCGCTTGATTGGCAACCGTAATCGCCGCCTGCCGCGCCGTATTCGCCGTATTCGCAGCCACGCGATACGTCACCACCCCATTACCGCTGCCCGAACTCCCCGAGGTAATCGTCACCCAACTTTGCGATGCGCTCACCAGCCAGTTGCACGCGCTGCTCACCGCAATCGACCCCGTCCCGCCATCGCCCGCAAAATCCGCCGCCGCGGGATTCACCGATACCGTACACGGCGCGCCCTCCTGCGTCAGCGAAAACGTCCGCCCCGCCACCGTAATCAGCGCATTGCGCGCCGAAACCGAGGGATTCTCGTCGTAGGCGTAGCCAATCGTCCCATCGCCCGTGCCCGATCCGCCCGACACAATCCGCAGCCATCCCGCGTTGCTCGATGCCGTCCACACGCAATTCGTAGTCACCCGTACCGATCCCGTCCCCGCCGTCCGCGGCACCTGCGCGCTCGTAACATTCAACGACAATGAGCAACTCGCCGCCGCCTGCGTCACCGTGAATCGCGCATTCCCCACCGTGATCGCCCCATTGCGCACCGACGCCGTCCGGTTCTCCTCCACCCGGTACCCAATCGTCCCGTTGCCCGTCCCTGTTGTCCCGAAGGAAATCGTCAGCCAGTCCGGACTATCGCTCACCGCCGACCGCGCGCACGACAACGATGACGCCGCCACCGTCAGCGTCCCAATCGTGTCCGGACTCGCCGGCACACTCCGCGACACCGGGTTCAGCGTAAACGTGCAGTTCTGCTGCGCGAACACTGTACCCGCGGCCAACAGCAAGGCAACCAGGATCCCCATGGCCCTATCTTACCCGCCGCCTCCCCGAGCTCTTCGTAAAGTTTTGTTAACGGTTCGGCCCGCCGCCCCGGCCCGTCGGAGCAGGCAGACTCCGATACACCCGGAACGGCATCGCCCCGCCATCCCCGCGCATCCCCTGCACCGACACCCGCCACGTCCCCGCCTCCGGCCGTTCGATCACAAACATCTCTTCCGTCCCCGCCGCCGTATACCCCGTCCGGTCGCCATACGATCCATAATGCCGCCCCGAAGGGCTCACCAGATGCAAATCGAAATCCCGTTCCGCCGAATCCCACCCCAGCTTCACTTCCATGCTCGGCGTGCGCGCCGGCACCGTCGTCAATTCGCTCCACCAACTCGCCACCGGCACCGACGCCTCCCAAGTCGGAGGGATCACCGGCGCACCGCTACCCGGCTTCGTTGCCGTACTCACAAACCCAGCCGCCGGCTTCGGACCCGAGCAACTCCCGTACGGCGAATAGTTCGTCGACACCACCATCCCCCGCACCGGCCGCGCATCTTCAATCTTGAACGGAATGCTCTGCGACGAAATGTTCGGCTCCCGAGTCACCTGCACATGCACATGCGTTCCAAACGAGTACCCCGAATTCCCCGCAATCGCCAGCGCCTGCCCCGCTTCCACCCGGTCCCCCGTCCTTACCCGAAACGTTCCCGTCCGCAAATGCGCGTAATGCGAATACTCACCGTCATCATGCCGGATCGTGATGTAGTTTCCGAAAATCCGCAACCGCGGCGTCTGCCCATACCCCATATCCCGAGCCATCACCGTCCCCGGCCGCATCGCCACCACGCATCCCCCGGCCCGTGGCGCGATATCCCAGGCATGCATCGTCCGTCCCCAATGCGAATACCCCCCGTAAGGAGGCTGGCTGATCATCCACTGCTCGTGCGGCGGAAACGGCAGCCGGTATCCGGCCGTGGCAATCAACAGCCGCGCCGGCGCGCTCAACCCCGATGCATTCTTCACAAACACCACATACTCCGCCGGAGCCAGCGCATCCACCACCACCGTCATCCGTCCCGGTCCGTCCATCCGCGGAACCAGATGATGAATGTACTGCCATCCTCCAGAGTTCGTGTACTGCGCAACGTGCACCAGAGATTCATCATTGAACCCCGTGCCCGCAATCGCAATCTCGCTCTTCCCTGCCCCCGCCTCCCGTGCTGCGACCTGCGCAATCGTTATCCCGCTACCCGCTACACCGGTCAACGCAAAACTGCGCGCCGCCAACTCCCGCCCACTCCACAGAATCCGCACCTTCCAGGTGCCAGGCTTCCCCGCCGCCGCAAATCCGCCTACCGGCAATTGCGTCACCAAACACAGCGATCGCACCGCCGGAAGCTGATCATAGGGAGTCGAGGCATGCACCGCGCCCGATGGATCCACCCACTGCACCTCCAGCACATCGTTCGCACGCAGCCCATCCACGACAAATCGCAGAAACACCTGTCGAGTCGTAGCGGGAAACGCCGTATCCGTCTTAGTGAGAGCACAGCTCTCCTCACTAGCAGAAGACCCTAGTTGCGCCTGCGATACGCTTGCCCCCTCACCAACACCCACACTTAAGGCAATGAGGAACAGCGCACGCATCAGCACTATCAATATCGGCGGATGAGGGGCTGAACTTCAGCCCCTACCCCTTTAAGCCGTCCATAACTCCTGAATCGGCCCGTACAGATCCTGATCGGCATACGGAATATACTCCAACCCGCGCTGGAACGGATCGTCATACCGGATATTCGTATAATTCACCCCAATCGCCGAATAGATCGTGGCATCCACATCCTCCACGCGAATATCCCGCTCCCGCGACCAGCCCGTTTCCGCCGTCGCCCGTCCGCTCTCATCCGTCGCCCCGATCGCCCGGCCGCCTTTCACGCCGGCTCCCGCAAAGGCCACGAACTGCTGCAAGTAATGGTCCCGGCCGTTCTGCGCCGTAAGCGCTCCCACCGTCCGCCCGAACTCACCCATCATCACGATCAGCGTCTTCTCGAACAACCCGCTCGCCTTCAGATCCGTCATCAGCGTCGCCAACCCTGCATCCAACTGCCCCGCCAGCCGTGGCAACACCGCCGCATCGTAAATGTTCTGATGATGGTCCCAACCGCCGAAGTTGATCTGGATATACCGCGTCCCCTGATCCTGGGCCAGCACCTTAGACGCCGTCAAACACGCATTCCCGAACCCCGAATTCCCGTACCGCTGCGACTCCTCCGCCGTATACCGGAACGCCGCATCCACCTTGGGATTGAACATCATCCCCTTGCCCGACCGGTAGAAACCGTCGAAATCCTCCATGTCCGCGTGATACGGCGATTTCACCCGGTTCACTTCGTCCAGCTTATACAGCAGTTCCCATTTGCGATCGAAGCGCGCCGCACCGTCCGTGTTGTTCGTATCCGGAAAACCCGACGTCGCCGGCACGAACTTCACCGGAGCAAACTTCGCGTTCAGATACCCCGACCCGATCATATCGTTCGCGTTCAGTCCCAAAAAGAACGGGAACGTATCCGTCGCCCGCCGCTCGTTCACCTTCTCCGCCGCAATGACGCTCCCAATGTTCGGAGCAATGTCCCCCAGCGCCGCCGCCGGTGACCGGGCAATCTGCGTCCACGCCTGCCCCAGGTTATGCTGCAGCGCCCACGAACGCACCGACCGGGCAATCGCAATGTCCGGCAACTGCTTCGCCAGGTTCGGCATGATGCCCGTCGGCCAGTCGATCCCGTTGATCTTCTCCGGCGCGAAACTCGTTGGCGTCACACCCTCCACCATCTTCAAATCGAAAGTATCGGTGTGCGAAATCGCCCCGGTCAGCAGAATGAAAATCACATTCTGCGCCTTGTTCAGCAGTTGCGGATTGCCCCGCGCCACCACCCCCGAATTCTGCGAAAACGCGTTCCCTTGCAGCACGAAGCCGCCTACGCTGGCCCCAGCCAGCTGGAAGAACGATCGCCGCGTCAGATAGCTCCGCCCCGTCAGAATCGTGTGCGAGTGCGGATGCTTGCGGATGAATTTATTGAATTTGTCTTGACCTTTCATGATGCCCCTCCCCTAGTAATTAAAGAAGAAATCAACTTTGTTGAGCAGTGACCACAGCAGATCCTCGGCACGTTGCTGGCGGTTGCCATCCTTCAGCGCCGCGTATGCTGTCTCCTTCTCTGCTTCCGTCGGATAGCGCGAGAGCACGTTCAGAAACAGCATGCTCACCAGTTGCTCATCCGTCGTGTTCGTGATCGCGCGCCGCAGCAGACCCTGCGAGTTCGCGGCCCCGGCACGCGTCCGGTTCATCAC
>CALFYN010001206.1 GCA_937952345.1 uncultured Acidobacteriota bacterium | reverse complement strand
CCGCCCCAGTCATGGAAGGCATCAACCTCATCGGTGCGGCCATGAAAGAGCGTTTCGCCCGGGAGAACAAGCCCGGCATTCTCTCCTATTGGGGCTTCGACGCCTGGTGGAATGGCGGCCTCCGCTCCGTGCCGGCGTTCCACAATATGCATGGGATACTCACCGAAACCGCCGGTACCGGACCCGCTCCGCGCACCTACAACATGCGCGATCTCCCCGAACGATTTGGCAACGGGATGCCCGCCCGCGAACCCTCCGTCTTCTATCAGCGCCCCTGGATGGGCGGACGCTGGGGCATGCGTGAAGCCATTGACTACATGCTTACCGCGGACTTCGCCATTCTCGATCTCGCCGCCTCGCGCCCCAATCATTTCCTGTTCAAAGCATGGGAACTCGCGCAGGCGAACATCGAACTGGGCCGCAAGGGCAAGCCCTTCGCCTACGCTGTCCCCATGGATCAGGGCGATAAGCACTCCGCCATGGAGATGGTACGCCGTCTCAACATGTCCGGCATCGTCGTGCAGCGCGCCAAAGCGCCATTTCAGGCGAGCGGAAAGACATACCCCGCCGGTACGCTCGTCATGCCCGCCGGCCAACCGTTCCGCCCCTACCTGGTCGATTTGATGGAGCCGCAGAAATACCCCGAACTCAAGACGGGCCAAAGCGGTCCAACCAAACGCCCCTACGATGTCGCTGGCTGGACGATGCCCATGATGATGGGTGTACAGGTCGAGCGCATCGATGACCGCTTCGATGCCTCGCTCGACAACGATCCGGATCTCCGCCTTCCGCCGCCATCCCTCGACCGTCGTGACAATTCGTCCTTCCTGGCCACCATCGATCTGCTCAAGCAGGGTGTCAAAGTTCGGTGGGGCGCCGATGGTTCTATCCTCGCCGATGGCAAATCGCCCGCCGCGGAATTTCAGAAGGGTCTCTACGAATTGCAGACTCCACGCGTGGCGCTCTATGAGCCCTATGCCGCCAACATGGACACCGGCTGGACGCAATGGCTGCTGGACTACTTCCGCGTGCCCTATACCGTGGTGCATAATGCCGATTTCCGTAACGGCGCCCTGCGGTCAAAGTTCGACACGATCATACTTGCCTCACAGAACTCGCAGTCCATTCTGCACGGCACACGGGATGGAGAGTCCTCTTCCTCCCGGAGCGGATCTCGCCCCTCTTCGCGTCAGCGCCCCGAATACACTGGCGGAATCACGCTCGCCGGACTTGCCGCCATCGACGAGTTTGTTAAGGCAGGCGGTACTCTCATCGCCTTCGATACGGCCAGCGAACTTCCTGTTCAGTTCTTCCCGTTACCCGTGACGGCCCGCATCCGTTCCTCCTCCAGTTCAGAGAGTGGCGCCGAATCCAATAACAATGGCTTCTATTCCCCCGGTTCTCTCCTGCGAATGACCGTCGAAGGCAATAGCCCGTTGACTGCGGGCATGCCCAAGGAAGCCTACCTGTTCACCACGGGTGGGCAGGCCTGGGACGTCAATCTCATGTCCGAATTCAATAAGGGGGACCGCGAGACGCGCGCCCTTGTGCGCTATGCATCGTCCAATCTGCTCGCCAGTGGCTGGCTCAGCGGCGAGCGCACCATCACCGGCAAGGCGGCCATGATACACGCCCGCCACGGCCAGGGCCAGGTGGTGATGTTCGGATTCCGCCCTCAATTCCGCGGCCAAACCTTCGGCACTTTTAAGCTTCTGCTCAACGCCATCTATCTTGGCTCGGCAAAGAAGCTCTAACGCTTACAATAACCATCAGTGGGACTCACCGCGCGTATTGGCGGCCTGTTTCGCGCCCTGAGGCGCTGGAAAAGCAGCGTCCGGCATCAGGTGACCTGGAGCGGCCTCCTCTTTACGTCCATCATCGTAATGGTTGGCCTCGGCGCTTTCGCCTCCGGCAATAACCTGCTTTTCCTCCTGCTCGCGGCCCTGCTGTCTACCATGCTGAT
This sequence comes from uncultured Acidobacteriota bacterium, assembly GCA_937952345.1. Classification (GTDB taxonomy): domain Bacteria; phylum Acidobacteriota; class Terriglobia; order Bryobacterales; family Bryobacteraceae; genus CADEFT01. Next base: position 1,020 of record CALFYN010001206.1, on the reverse strand, counting down.
CTCAGGCTTCGTCAGCCGGCTCTCGCTCAGCGGCCTCGAAGTGCGCTTGCTCCATCCCGAACATGTGTTTGCCCGCCGCAGGCTCCCCGCGCGCATCGAACTCTGCAACACCAAGGGCTACATGCCCTCCTACTCGATTCACCTTGCCTCCAGCGATGAAGAGGAGTCCCCCTTGCGGATCTACTTCCCTGTCATCCCAGGAGGCGCTACCGTTGAGGCGCACACCACCGTCTTCTTCCGCACCCGCGGGCTGCACGGAGACAGCCAGTACCAATTCACGACGCGCTTCCCCTTCGGTTTCACCGAGCGCCGTCTGCAAGTACGCTTGCGCCGTGAAGTTCTCGTCTATCCATGTATCGATCCCCAGCCCGGGTTCGAAGATCTGCTCTTTTCGCTCGAAGGTGACATCGACGCCCACTATCGCGGCCGCGGCAACGACTTTTACCGCATTCGACCCTATGAGCACGGCGAATCGGCCCGCCACGTCGACTGGAAAGCCACAGCCCACACCAGCGAGTTGCAGGTGCGCGAATTCGCCCGCGAACAGGATCACATGGTGGAGATCTTCCTCGACCGCCAGATTCCCGCTTCGGAGCATGCCTGGCTGGAGCACGCCATCGACTGCTGCGCGTTTCTCTGCTGGCGTATGGCGACCTCCGGCAGGCGTCTCCGTTTTGTTTCCCAAGGTGCGGATATCCGTCTGCCAGAACAAGGCGATATCTACGGCATCCTCAAGTTCCTGGCTGAAGCCGGGCCTTCGCGTACCAAAGCTTCCGCTTTTCCCCACGAGTCGCACAGCTTCCAAATCGTCTTCAGCTTGTCCCAGGAAAGCACGGTCCACGGCGGATGGGATGGGGCGCGGTGGCTGGGTGGAACCCTTCTCGTCCCCTGAGACGACTTGATTCCGAGTGCATTCTTATTCATGAGCCGCCTAAGTACGGACGACGGGAGGTCGTTGCGAGAGCCCTGTTCTGGCTGATATGGGGGCAATGCAGGATGCTGCACATGCTGAAAACCGTC
>CALFYN010001205.1 GCA_937952345.1 uncultured Acidobacteriota bacterium | reverse complement strand
CTAGCGGGGCTTCCGCTATGCTCACCATCCCTCTGGCTCCGTTTCCTTCTGCCGCCGTTCACACCCTCTGCGTCCGTGCCCAGGACATGGCTGGCAACACTTCCGAGGAAACTTGCACCTTCCTCCCCGTCTACGACCCGGATGCAGGCTTCGTCACTGGTGGCGGGTGGTTCCAATCCGCCTCGGCCAAAGCGAACCTCGGTTTTGTCGCCAAGTATCACGCTAATTCCCAAACCCCGACAGGCAATCTCGAATTCCAAGTGGGAACCCTCAAATTCAAGGCCACTTCTTTCGATTGGCTCGTCATCAACGGAGCATCGGCGCAACTCGCCGGAGCCGGAACGGTGAATGGATCAGGGCCGTATCAGTTCCTTCTAACCGCCCTCGACCAGACGCCGGATTCGGTAGCGCTCAAGATCTGGTCTGCTTCGGGAACGGTATTTGATTCCCCCACAACACCAATGGGAGGCGGACAGATCAAGATTCACTAACCGAAGGCAAGGGGAGGGCGCGGCCGCCACGGGGTTGCCGCGCCTTTCGTTCCACCACTCCCTCAAGATTTATCGAACTGGAGGGTGCCGATAAGCTGGCGGACGTTGGTGATGTGCTCCGACTGGAGGAAGTGATCAAGCTCGCGCGCGATGCGGAGGGGGGATTGGGGATCCCAAAAGCTTGCTGTGCCGACTTGGACGGCAGAGGCTCCGGCGATGAGGAATTCGGCGGCGTCTTCGCCGGTTCCTATGCCGCCTAAGCCTAAGACCGGGATCTTGACGGCTTTGGCGGCCTCGTAGACTAAGCGGAGGGCGATGGGTTTGATGGCGGGTCCGGAGAGGCCGCCGAATCCGGCTCCGATGCGGGGTTTACGGGTACGGGCGTCGATGGCGAGAGATACGAAGGTATTGACGAGGGAAATGGCGGATGCGCCGGATTCCTCGGCAGCTCTGGCGACGGGCTCGATGCGGGCGACATTGGGAGAGAGCTTGACAATGACGGGGCGCTTGGGCTGGAGGCGCATGACTTGGCCGAGGAGTTCGGAGAGGAGCGCAGGGTCAGCGGAAAAGAAGATGCCGCCGTGTTTGGTGTTGGGGCAAGAGACGTTCAGTTCGTAGGCGGCAAGGCCTTCGGCGTCTTCGAGCACGCGCACGACTTCAAGATAGTCTTCGATGGCGTAGCCGAAGACATTGGCGAAGATCTTGGTGTCGTACTGGCGCAAGGCGGGGAGTTTTTGTTCGACGAAGGCTCGTACGCCGATGTTCTGCAGGCCGATGCTGTTGATCATGCCGGACTGCGCCTCCCAGATGCGGGGCGGCGGGTTGCCGGCGATGGGTTGGGCGGAAAGACCTTTCACCACGATGCCGCCGATGGAGTGCAGGTCGACGATGGATTCGAGTTCGACGCCGTAGGCAAAGGTGCCTGACGCGGCGAGGACGGGGTTGTGCAAAGAGATCCCGCAAAGAGTGGTGGCGAGGCGGGGCGAACGAAAGGGCATCCTGTTTCCCGCCCAGTCTAGCATGCAGGCGTGGTATATCTACACCAATCATGATCGCTTGGATTGCATTGGTTCTGCTGGCTGCGCCCGCGATGGGGCAGCGCTACGGGTTGGATTATCCGGTGGTGTACCCGGCAGCGAAAGAGGGCGGCAATTATATGCACAACTTCTACCTGCCACCGTCGCCGTCGACCACGCCGTGGGCTCCGGCGTGGGCTCCAGACGGGACGTGGATCGCGGTGGCGATGTATGGGAGCATCTGGCGGGTGGATCCGAAAACAGGTGCGGCAAAAGAGATTACGTACGGGAAGACGTATCATTCCTCGCCGGCGTTTTCGCCCGATGGGAAGTGGCTGGTTTACACGTCGGATGATGATGCGCGGAGTGTGAATCTGGAAATCCTGAATCTGGCCAGTGGGGAGACGAAAGCGCTGACCACGGGGAACCACATTCACCTGGATCCGGTGTTTTCGCCTGATGGGAAGATGGTCAGCTACGTGTCTACCGAGCCGTCAGGGTTTTTTAATATTTACGCGCGGAAGATCGACAATGACCGATTTGTCGGGGAACCGGTGGCGCTCACAAAAGACCATCGGTATCCGCGGGGGCGGCTGTATTTCGGGCCGTGGGATTTTCATATGCAGCCGGCGTGGTCTCCGGATGGGAAGGAGATGTTCTTTCTATCGAACCGCGGTGTGCCGTTGGGCTCGGGCCACCTGTACAGGATGCCGGTGCAGGCGAACGGAATCGAGAGCGCGGTGGCGGTGCTGACAGAGCAGAGCCTGTACCGTGCGCGTCCGAATATATCGAAAGACGGCAAGCGGATTCTGTATGCTTCGACCGCTGGGGCGGCCGATCAATATAACAATCTCTATGTGGTTCCGGTGGGGGGTGGGGCACCCTATAAGCTGACGTTCGGCAATTACGATCACTTCCATCCCCGGTTCTCGCCGGACAACGAGTGGATCGCTTATATCCACAACCGGGACGGACTGCCGCAACTGGCGTTGCTCGAGACCTATGGCGGCGAGCAACGGGACTTGCCGATTGCGTCGATGGAATGGAAGCGGCCGATGGGGAAATTGCATGTGCGGGTACTGGATGCGGAGACGGGTGTGACGCTGCATGCGCGGATTTATGGGAAGGCGGCGGATGGCAAGTTCTATGCGCCACGGGATGCGTATTCGCGGCTGGGGCGCGGGGCGCATCACTTGTTTCACACGAGCGGCGAGTACACGGTGGATGTGCCGCCGGGGCAGATGAAGATCGAAGCGGTGCACGGGTTTGACTACTTCCCGGGTGAGACGACGGTGGACGTGACTGCCGGGCGCACGGTGCGGGCCACGATTTCGTTGCGGCGGATGGCGGACCCGCGGAAGGGCGGCTGGTATGGAGGTTCGACGCATGTGCACATGAATTATGGGGGCAATCTGCACAATACGCCGGAGAATCTTGTGTTTATGTCGCGTGCGGAGGGCATGGATGTGATCATGAACCTGGCGGCGAACAAGGACAACCGGATTCTGGACCATCAGTATTTCGTGAAGGGCGGCGGAGAGCATCCGTCGACTATGGGGTTGGCGGATGTGAAGATGCACCTGGGGGAGGAATACCGGCCGCCCTTCTACGGGCATGTGTTTTACCTGGGGTTAAAGGATCACCTGATTTCGCCCTTCACGACGGGTTATGAAGGGACGGGGGTTGAGAGCCTGTACCCGAGCAATACGGATATGTTCCGGAAGGCGCGGGCCCAGGGGGCGCTGAATGGCTATGTGCATGCCTTTAGCGGCGATGCCGATCCGCTGGAGGGAGAGCTTGGGGTGGCGAAGGGATTTCCGGTGGATGCCGCGCTGGGCACGGTGGAATGCATCGAATGGTCCGGGGCGGGTAGAGGGCAACTAGGGGTGTGGCATCATGCACTGAACAACGACCTGGCGATTATTCCGACGGGCGGCGAGGATTCGATCAGCAATCTGCACCGGATCAAGCTGGTGGGCAGCGTGCGGACGTTTGTGCAATCTGGGGAATTGGCAATTGGGGCGTGGCTGGATGCCTTACGCGCTGGAAAGAGCTACTTCAGTACAGGGCCGCTGCTGGAGTTCACAATCAATGGCAAGGGTCCGGGGGAGACGATGACGCTGCCGGGGGCGGGGGGAGAGATCCGGTTGCGGGCGAAGGTGCAATCGATCGCTCCGTTGTCGAAGGCGGTGATTCACCGCAACGGGAGGGAATGGAGGCAGGTAGCGTTAACGGCGGACGGGCGCGGGGGTGAGATGGAAGAAAGCGTGAGGGTGGACGACAGCGCCTGGTATTCGCTGTATGTGGAAGGGCCGCCGTACCGGTTGCTGGATGGGGAATTCCCGCAGGCGGCGACGAACACGATACGGGTGTATGTTGGGAATAGGAAGATCCGGAACGCGGAGTCGGCGCGCTATTTCCAGCGCTGGATCGACAAACTGGAGAAGATGGCCAGGGAGTGGCTGTGGTGGCGGAGCGAGGCAGAGCAGAAGCACGTGTTGGCACAGTTCGACGAAGCGCGTAGAATTTATAAAAAGCTGGAAGAGGAGGCCCAATGAGCCGCATATCCCGCCGCAAGGCATTTCTGTCCGCAGCAGGCGCCGCCGCGGCGTCCCACATGATGGCCGCACCGGCGGCTGAATCCGCGCCCTCGTCGAGCGTTTACACGAAACTTGGGGTGAGCCCGTTCATCAATTGCACGGCAACGTATACGATCAATGGCGGCGCTCCGATGCTGCCCGAAGTGAAGCGGGCAATGGAAGAGGCGTCGAATTGGGCGGTGAATCTGGATGAGTTGATGGAGAAGGCCGGGGAACGGATTGCGACGCTCCTGGGCGGGGAAGCGGCGATGGTCTCCGCCGGGTGCGCCGCGGCATTGTGCCACGCGACGGCGGCATGCATTGCCGGAGGCGATCCGGAGAAGATGAAGCGGCTGCCCGATTCGAGCGGCATGAAGAACGAAATGCTCATCGCCAGGCAATCGCGGAACGACTACGATCATGCCTACCGGACGGCAGGCGGAAGACTGGTGGAATTTGACACTCCGGAAGAATTTCACGCAGCGCTCGGGCATCGGACGGCGGCGGTGGTGGTGCTGGGTACCGGCGAAGCGCGGGGAAAACTGCGCCTGGAGCAGATTGCCGAGGCTGCCCATAAGGCCGGCGTGCCGGTGATTGTCGATGCGGCGGCGGAACTGCCGGTGAAGCCGAATCCGTACCTGTCGCGGGGAGCGGATCTGGTGGCGTATTCGGGTGGCAAGATTCTGCGCGGTCCGCAGAGTGCCGGAGTGCTGCTGGGGCGAAAGGATCTGGTGAAGGCGGCGTGGACGAACAGCGCCCCTCACCATGCCTACGGGCGGGCGATGAAGGTGAGCAAGGAAGAAATTGTGGGGATGGTGACGGCGCTCGAGAGCTTCACCTCTACTCGGGATCTGCAGGCCGAATACCGGATGTGGGAAGGCTGGTATAAACAGATTTCCGATGAAATCACGAAGATTGACGGCGTCACAACGCGGCAGATCGGGCCGGCGGGGGCGAGTCCTTTTCCGGTAATGGAGGTGCGTTGGGATGCGAATAAGATCGGGATCCTGGGCGAGGAAGTGCATCACAAGCTCTTGCATGGGACGCCGCGGATCATGTCACATGCCGGGGGCGAATCGACGAACTTTGTGATTCGGGCAGTGGCGATGAGGCCGGAACAAGTTCCGATGGTGGCGAAACGGCTGTCGGAGGTGTTGCGTGGGGCGCCAAAAGGACCGCTGAGCACAGGTGGGACGCCGGGTCCGGCGGATTTGAGCGGGACTTGGGACGTTGAGTTGAAATTTACGAGCGGCGCGGCGCGGCACACGCTGACGTTTGATGCTCCTAAGGGCAAGGCCGGGACGTTGCGCGGGCTGCATGTGGGGCAATCGGCGCGGAATCGCTTCAAGGGCACGTTGAAGGGGGACAAGGTGATGATCCAGAGCCAGTTGCCGCTGGAGGGAATGCATGTTACCTACCGCTTCTCCGGGAGTGTGCAAGGGGACACGATATCCGGGGAATTGAGCCTGGGCGAGTTCGGAATGGGCACCTTTTCGGCGAAACGCTCCAGTTAAGGGAGATATTGAGGAGAGCTTATGAAATCGAAGAACTCTCGGCGGCAGATGATGAACGCAGCGGCGCTGGCGCTGGCTGCTGCAGTGCCGGCGGCGCAGGCGCAGGATGGATCGTGGAAGAAACGGATCACCGGCGGGGTGGTGCGGAGCGGGCATCTGCTGTTTCTGAGCGGGATTGGGGGGTGGTACCCGGAGCGTAGGCCGAAGGCTGGGGACGTGAAGCAGCAGACGGCGGATGCTCTGACGATTATGAAAGAAGCGCTGGCGAAGGCGGGCTCTTCAATGGAGAATGTGTTGAAAGTGCAGGTGGCGCTGGTGGACCCGGAGAACAACTGGGAGCCGATGAACGAGGTGTACAACACGTTTTTCGTGAAGGACCGGCCAGCGCGGTCTTATTTTGGAGCTACGGGATTCCGGCGGCCCGGGCAGCTTTTGCAGATTGACTGTATCGCATACGTAGATTGAAAGTTATTTAAAATTACAGAATTACTGCGTGGTGTCGGGTAACCCCACAGTCGAGGGTTTACTAAAAGGGAAATCCCAAGAGACCTAAGGCGTACCGCCAATGGGATAACTTCGCGAAACCGCTAATGATGGAAGTGTGATCCCCACCACCACAACGGGCGGGGGCCGGATGCGGCCTGCCGGATTCCGTTCGCTGGCGACGAAGTTTTTTATCTTCATCGCGGGGATACTTTTCTGGGTGGCCCTGACGCTGTTGGGTTTCGACATGCGGCAGGATTCGGTGAACTGGGGCAAGTGGGCGGTGGTGAGTGTCTTGCTGTTGGTGGTGGCAGCGCTGTTGTCGAAGTTTACGACACGGATTCTGGCCGCGCCGCTGAAGCTATTGGAGGAAGGAATTCATTCGGTTACCGAAGGACGGCTGGAGACGATCCAGGTCAGTTCGACGGGGGACGAGATTGAGTACCTGGGTCATAGCTTCAACCGCATGATTACGCGGCTGATGGAGACGCAGAACGAAGTGCGGCAGCACCAGGAGTTGCTGGAGGACCGGATCCGCCGGCGGACGGAGCAACTGGAGCGGGCGATGCAAAGCGCGCAGGCTGCGAGTCAGGCGAAGAGCGAATTTCTGGCGAACATGTCGCACGAACTGCGGACCCCGATGAATGGGGTGCTGGGGATGATCGACATTGTGCTGGACAGTCCGTTGACAGCGGACCAGCGGGAGCAACTGGAGACTGCCCAGCGGTGTGCCAATTCGCTGTTGTCTCTTTTGAACGACGTACTGGATTTGTCGAAGATCGAAGCGGGAAAGATGGTTTTGGAGCGGATTCCATTCGATTTGCGGGTGCTGATCGACGATACGATCCGGGCGCAGCGGGCCAAGGCATACAAGAAGGGCATCACGGTCGGGATGGAAGTGGACCGGATGGTACCACGGCGAATCACGGCCGATCCGTTGCGGATGCGGCAGATTGTTTCGAACCTGCTGAGCAACGCGGTGAAATTCACCGATCGGGGGCACGTAAAGGTGCATGTTTGGGTGGGGACCGAGGAACAAGGGCGGAATCTGGTATTGGACGTAATCGACACGGGGGTAGGAATTCCGGCGGACAAGCGTGCGTGTATCTTCGAGAAGTTCACGCAGGCGGATGGAAGCATCAGCCGTAAGTATGGGGGGACAGGACTTGGCCTGGCGATTACGAAGCGCCTGGTGGAGATGCACGACGGCGACATATCCGTGGACAGTGTGGAAGGCCAGGGAAGCAGGTTCCGTGTCAGTTTCCCGCCGGATGTGTTCCTGAACGAGGAGATGGAGAATGCGGGTGAGGGAGTTGCGGGAGTGCCGGTGGAGGGGACTCCTATGGCGGCGGCCTCAATTCTGGTAGTGGAAGACAATCATGTCAACCAGAAGGTAGTGACCGCGATTTTGCGCAAGAAGGGGTATCACGTAGACGTGGCCAATCACGGGCGTGAGGCCTTGGAGTATCTGGACCTGCTGGCCTACGGGTTGGTGTTGATGGACGTACAGATGCCGATTTTGGACGGCTTGGAGACGACGCGCGCGATCCGCCGCGATGCGCGGTTCCGGTACCTGCCGATTGTGGCAATGACGGCCCATGCGATGAGTGGAGACCGGGAACGCTGTTTGGCGTCGGGGATGAATGGATACATTGCCAAGCCGGTGAATCCGCAGACCCTGTTGCGGACGGTGGAGGAGTTCTTGAACCGGCCGAAGGAACTGAACATTACCGATGCCGGAGGGCTTGATTTGCCCGAGATCCCGCTCGACGGTCTCGAGCCAGGAATGATGACCGAGATGCAGAAGCTCTTCGTGCAAACGGCGGCGGGACGGATCGAGATGCTGCACCGGCATCTGATTGCATCGGACTACGGAGCACTGGAGCAGGAAGCCATGCGGTTGCGCAGCTCGGCGGACCAGATAGCCGCGGCGAGGCTGAGCGAAGTCGCGGCGGAATTGGAGCGAAGTGCGAGGGCATCGGACGCGGACGCGGTAAAACGAGGAATTGTGACGTTCGAGCAGGCGCTGGATGGTGTGGAAAAGCGCGTGAAAGCGCTGGCCAACTAATCGACTGCAAGCACCGATTTGCCTGTGGCCGCGCGATTCCCGAGATCGCGGAGTGCCTGAGGGGCCTCCTCAAACCGGTAGCGGTTGCCGATCGCGGGCCGGATCTTGCCGGCGTGCCAAAGATCCATGAGACGGCGGTGTGTTTCGTGAATGTAGCTGGGGTGGGAAGCGGTCCAGTTGCCCCAGATGGCGCCCACGACCGAGATGTTCTTGAGGAGAAGGCGGTTGGTGGCGATGGTGGGGATGCGGCCGGAGGTGAATCCGATAACGAGGATGCGTCCGCCGGGCGCGGTGCACTTGGTGGAGAGATCAAAGATATCGCCACCCACGGGATCGTATACGACATCGGCTCCACGCCCTGTGATGCGTTTCACCTCGTCCACCCAGGTGGGCTCGTTGTAGAGTATGGCGTGATCCGCGCCTTGGCTCTTGCAGAACTCCAGCTTTTCGGGAGTGCCGGCGGTGGCAATGACACGGGCATTGCGGGCTTTGGCCAATTGGATGGCTGCCATGCCGACCCCGCTGGCACCGGCATGGACGATCAGCCATTCGTTGGGATGGAGGGCGGCGCGGTCTTCCAGGGCGAACCAGGAGGTTTGGTAGACGATGGGGCAGGCTGCGGCGGTGGCGAAGTCCATCCCATCTGGTATGGGGAGGAGACGGTTGTTGGGGCAGATGAGTTCTTCGGCGAAAGCGCCGAAGGTGGGTAGGGCAATGACACGGTCCCCGGGCTTGTGGCTGGTGACACCCGGTCCGGTAGCATCGACGATGCCTGCGGCTTCCGCGCCTGGGGTAAAGGGGAAGGCGGGCTTGGCCTGATATTTGCCCTGGATGAGCAGTAGATCGAAGAAGTTGAGGGCAGCGGCGTGAACGCGGACACGGACTTCGCCGTCTTTGGGTTGCGGCGAGGGGACATCGGAGAGGATCATTTGCTCGGGTTCGCCGAAGGCGGGGACGTGCCAGGTACGCATGCTTTTCGGTGAGTGTACCAGAAGCGGGATTGCAGTTGTGCTCATCGGAAACCGGGCGCGGCAAGACC
>CALFYN010001204.1 GCA_937952345.1 uncultured Acidobacteriota bacterium | reverse complement strand
AAGCGCGCCCTTGGCACGCTGGTTTCCTTCACCTGCAGCATGCTGCGCGGTTCGAATTCCGTCACATCCAGAGTCTTCTGGGCGTAAGCGGCGGCGCCGCATAAGGTGAGCAACGCGTGTCTGCGGGAGGGCATGCTCCCTATTTTCCGAAAATTCCGGCAAGACGGGAATACCACGGTTTCTTCGCCTCGGCCGGCGCCTGCTTGGGTAACTCCGTGGAGATCATCGAAGGCTGCACCGCCGATCTGGCCACGGGTTCCTTATGCACCAGCCGCACGCGGTATCCGAGAAAAGCAAAGGTCCGTTTCCATCGCTGGCCTTCCTTGTCTTCGGTGACGAGAGAAAAGCCCGGCGCCTGCATTTTGCGATTGTTCTCCATCACCTCCACGGTATGGCGCAGCACGGGCAGGTAACCCACCACATCGTTCTCCCGATACGCCGTTTCAAACCGCTGCCTGCGTGTGTTGTAGATGAAAATGCGGAACCCGTCGAAGTCGTATCCCTCAAGTGGTTTCGATAGGGTGGTCCAGAGCCAGTGATGCTTCGTCACCTGATCGTCTTTCACTTCACCCAGCGAAAAATACGATGTGATCCTCTTGCCCTCGGAATATTGCGCGACCTCGTCCGGGATATTCATGTAGAGCATCCGCGACAACACCCAGCCCGACTTGCCCGGTGCGAGCCGCACGAGCGACCAATCGTCCCTCTTCGGCTGCGGCCGTGCCGGATCGGGCGGCAAATCCGTGCGCGACATCTCCTGCCAGGTTGCGGGCAGGGCTGGCCCCCGAGGCATCGGAGGCGGAGGCACTTCCGGTTTCTCCTCCTCCTTCGTTTCTTCTTTTCCCTTGCCCTTTTTCCGGCGTGGTTTTTTTGGTGCCGCGGGAGAACTGACCAACACAGGCACCAGCGGCCTGTAGGGCACGCGCATCTCCACTTTCCGCGCCAGCACCTCAGCCGTGCCGCCGGGCGCGATCTGATATGGGCTGGGCGCCCCGCGATTGGCCTCGGTGTGCACGTTCAATGCATCGAATACCTTGGCCTGCCCCTGTGACGGCATCTGCGCCGACGCATCGGCGGTGCGGCGGAATTCCTCCATCTGGGAACTGGTCACCAGGTGCTTGCTATCCACCCACCCTTCACTGCCGCCCATGTTGCGCACCTTCACCAGCGCCCGCCGCGTCTGCAGAACTTCCAGCCTCTCGCCGAACTGCAGTTCTCCCAGCTTTTCTGAGCGGGTGGAGAGTTCGCTCCGCAGGATGATACTCGCCGCCCCAACGTACGCTTCTCCGACCGCACGCGCTTTCGGCGCCTCGGGACTACACGAACTGAGCAGGCACACAATACCTGTAATCAGAAAACTACGAATTGGCTGCATCGGCTCAGGCGGAGAAAAGCTCTTCTCCAGTCTATCAGGAACCCGCCGCCGCGCAACCATTCGAAATTCGGCGAATGGGTATAATAAAAAATCCGGTTCCTTCCCCATGCAGATCGAAAAGAGAATCGTTCCTCAGGCGCCGCCTCCGCCGCTGGATCCGAAGAACATCGCCTTCGGCAAGATGTTCACACCGCACTTTTTCTGTTGCGAGTATCGCGACGGCCAGTGGCGCGACGCGCGCATTGAGCCGGTCCACAATTTCTCCCTTCATCCGGCTGCCCTTGTCTTCCACTACGCACAGGCCATCTTCGAAGGGCTCAAGGCCTATGAACACGCCGACGGCAGCATCGCCCTGTTCCGGCCCGACATGAACGCCCGCCGCTTCAACGCGTCCGGGGCGCGCATGTCCATGCCCCATGTCGATGAGCAACTGTTCCTCAACGCCGTGCAAGAATTGGTCCGGGCCGATCACGCCTACACGCCGCCCTTTCCGGGCAGCCTGTACATTCGTCCTACCTTGATCGGAACCGAGCCCTGCATCGGTGTGAAAAGCTCCGCCGAGTTCATTTTCTTTATCCTTACCTTGCCCGCCGGGTCTTATTTTCCCGAACTCCCTTCCGGAGCAGGCGCCGTCGATGTGCTCATCTCGGAATCCGTCGTGCGCGCCGCGCGCGGTGGCACGGGGCATGTCAAAGCAGCCGCCAACTACGCGGTCACTTTGCAGGTCATTACTCAAGCCAAAGACGTCGGCTGTGCGCAGGTGCTCTTCCTCGACAGCAGCCCCGATCGCCACATCGAGGAAATGGGTGGAATGAATATCCTCTTCGTCGATGGTGGCGAACTGGTGACGCCTCCCCTCGGTGGCACGATCCTCAACGGTGTGACTCGTGATTCGATTCTGCAACTCGCCCGCGACATGGGACTGGCCGTGCGCGAGCACGCCTATGCGTTCCACGAGATGCTGGATCGGATCCGCTCCGGCCAGATCACCGAAGTGATGGCCTGCGGAACCGCGGCCGTCATCACCGGTATTCGCGCCTTCAAACTGGAAGACGGCGCCCGTATCCCTGTTGGTGAGGGTGCGCCCGGACCCATTACCAACCAGTTGTTCGAACAACTGCAAGGCATTCAGTACGGACGAATCCCTGACCGCCATGGCTGGATGACGCAGGTCGTACCGGCACGCACCGCCGTCCGTTGACCTCGCAAAAAAACTGATATCCTGCAAGCAACGCTTTGCTTCGAGCGGGATACCGCTTTGCCGAGGTCACTATGAAGATTCTTCTCGCACTTGCCATTGCGGCATCGTTGCCGCTTGCTGCCCAAACCACCACCGGGACCGTCACCGGATTTGTCACCGACGCCGGTGGAGCCCTCATCGCCGAAGCGGCGGTGAAACTCACCAACACCGGAACTGGGTTGGTGCAGGCGACTGCCACGAACGAAACAGGCAGCTATGTCTTTGCCCTCGTTCCGCCCGGCAACTACCAGATCACGGTGGAGAAGAGCGGCTTCCAGACTTTCGCCCGGACCTTTACGATCGCCGTCACCCAGCAGGCGCGCATCGATGCCCAACTCACGGTTGGCCAGGTTTCCGAATCGGTCACGGTCTCGGCTGCGGCCGTTGTGCTGGAGGCCGATTCCTCCAACCTCGGGCAGGTCATTACGCAGCGCCAAGTCGTCGATCTGCCTCTGAACGGCCGTAATCCGTTCGCGCTGGCTTCGCTCACTCCCGGTGTGACTCCGCTTGCCGGATTCGGCGCGGGGGTGGCTCAGCAGCGCGGCGCCGCGCAATCCGCCGGAGCTAACAACTTCCTCTCGAACGGCGGGATGACCGGCGCCAACGAAATCCTGCTGGACGGCATCCCGATCACGGTCTGCTGCCAGGGGCAGCCGGCCCTCATTCCAACCATCGACACCACAGAGGAATTCAAGGTCCAAACCAACATGTCGCCCGCCGAATTCGGACGCACCTCCGGCGGCATTCTCAACATCGTCACCAAAAGCGGAACCAACCGCTTCCGTGGCACAGCCTATGAGTTCTTCCGCAACGAAAAAATCGACGCCGCCAATTTCTTCGTCAACCGCGCCGGCACCAACCCCATTCCCGGCCGTGCCGATCGCCGCACGCCGCTTCGCTACAACCAGTTCGGTGCATCGCTCGGGGGCCCACTCCTGGTTCCGAAGCTCTACAACGGCAAGGACAAGACGTTCTTCTTCTTCAATTACGAGCAGGTGTTCCTGCGCCGCAGCCTCTTCCGCACGTTTTCCGTACCCACCACGCTCATGCGCACCGGCAATCTGAGCGAAGCGCCCGCCGACATCTTCGACCCCGCCAGTATCGTCCCCAACCCCGCCCAGCCCGGCCGCTTCTTGCGATCTCCTTTCCCCGGCAGGGTAATTCCCGCCAACCGGCAAGTGGCGCTCTCGCAGAACGTGCTCAAACTGTACCCCGCGCCGCAACGCGCCGGCATTGTGAACAACCTTGACTCCGTGGCCAGTTCCCGCGACGACGACCGCCAGATCTCCATCCGCATGGATCACAACTTCTCCCAGAACAACCGTTTGTTCGGCCGCTACAGCAAGCTCATCAACGACCACTTCGAACCCGATTTCTGGAACGGCCCGGCCAGCCCCGGCGGCTTCAATCAGTTCATCAAATCCCACACCGCGGTGCTCGATCACGTCTACACGCTACGCCCCACGCTCGTGCTCAATTCACGTTATGGCTTCGCGCGCCAGCGCAATTTTCGCGATCCCTATCACCTCGGTACCGATCTAGGCGCACTCGGCTTTTCTCCGCTTTATGCGAGCCAGGTCCAGGAGCGCTTCCTCCCCGTCATGAGCCTCAATGGCTTCAGCGGCAATGACCAAACCGGAAACCAGCGCTTCACGCGCTATTCGCATAATGTCGCCACTGCTGTGAGTTGGATCAAATCACGCCACACCATGAAATTCGGCTGGGATGGCCGCGTCTTTCTCGATCACAACGCCAGCCTAGGCAACCCCGGCGGCAACTTTTCCTTCGGAACTACATTCACCTCCGGCCCCGATCCCATCGCCGGCGTCCCTGGCGGACAAGCCCCCTACCTTAGCTTCGGTTCCTTCCTTCTCGGCGTCCCCACCGGTGGGTTGATCACCTACTCTGACGCTACATCGCAGCAGGGCTTCTACCACGCACTCTATTTCCAGGATGACTGGAAGGTGACCCAGAAATTGACGCTGAACATCGGAATCCGCTGGGAAACGGAAACCGGCCCATCGGAGCGTTTCAACCGCCTCGCCACGGTGGAGCCGGATATCGAATCGCCGCTTGCTCGCGCCACCGGCTTGCCCCTCCGCGGCGGCCTGCAATTCCGCGGGGTCAATGGAGCCT
>CALFYN010001203.1 GCA_937952345.1 uncultured Acidobacteriota bacterium | reverse complement strand
CTCCTGGGATGTGACTTGGGCTCTCCCCGATCCGCGCGGCATCTCCAACAC
Source organism: uncultured Acidobacteriota bacterium (assembly GCA_937952345.1). Taxonomy (GTDB): domain Bacteria; phylum Acidobacteriota; class Terriglobia; order Bryobacterales; family Bryobacteraceae; genus CADEFT01. The sequence continues at coordinate 1,940 of CALFYN010001203.1, read as the reverse complement.
CATCTTCTCTCTGCATCCGTATTCCTCGCCCTACGAATTGCAGATGTACTTCCCCGGCCTTCCCGATTTCATCACCGAAGCCGTCGTGCGCTCCAAAAAGACCTACGATTCGCCCGACAAGTTCCTCGGCGGTTCGCCATTCGAACAGATCGTGCAGGACCGCGACGCAGTCATCGCCCTCTACAATATCCCGCCCGGCACACGATTCCCGCACATCAACGGATTCTTCCCGGATGGCTTGCAGCACTTCGAAGAGCACTCCACCGGCTGGATCTTCGCCCGCGGCGGCGACACCTACATCGCCTATCGCCCGCTGGCACCCTACGAGTGGAAGCCCCTCGAAGGAGGCCGCCGCCTCTACTCGCCGCACCGCAAGAACGGCACCATCCTGCAAGCCGCCTCCGCCTCCGAGTTCGCGGATATCGCAGCCTTCCGCAAGGCCATTCTCGCCCTGCCGCTCAAGGTCACCATGGACCCCGTCCCATCCGTTGAATTCCACACCCTCCGTGGTGCACAGCTTTCCTTCACCTACGGCAACCCGCCCGATCGCCGGGCGTGGAAAATGTTCGAAGGTCCATTCCTCAATTCCGAATATGGCAGCCGGCTGCTGACGCTCACCCATGGCGGCGAGCGTCTCGAGATCGACTTCCGCCGTGAACTGCCGAAAAGATGACCAACATGAATTTCGAGAGGTCTCATATGCTTCATACTTCACTTCGAGCCGCGGTAACGTGTGCCTTGCTCACCACGTTGCTGATCGCTCAGGATCCTCGCGGGCGCATTCTTGGCCGCGTCCAGGATTCGTCCGCCGCCGTAATGCCCGGAGTTACAGTAACTGTCTCCAACATCGAAACGGGTGTCGCCGCCACCGCCGTTACAAACGATCAGGGCAATTATCAGATCCTCTACATCATCCCCGGGCGCTATCGAATGACCGTCGAGCAGGCGGGCTTCAAGCGTTGGGAGCGCAAGGAAGTGGAGGTGCGCGTCGGCGACGCCATCACCGTCCCCATCGTTCTCGAACCCGGCGACATCGCCGAGTCCGTCACCATCACCGCCGAAACGCCGTTGCTCGAAGCGAGCGAAGCCACAGTAGGCCAACTGGTGGTCCGCCGCCGTCTCATTGATCTGCCGCTCGCCGGCGGCAATCCACTCTACCTGCTCCAACTCACTCCGGGTGTCATTGCAACGAACGCCTCCACGCACGGCTGGTTTCCTCATGCCTTGGACTCCACCAGCAACATCGCCGCCGTCGGTACCCGCACACGCGCCAACCAGTTCGCCCTCGATGGCAATCCCATCATGACCGAAGGCGGCCAAGCCAGCTATTCGCCACCGCCCGAGATGGTGCAGGAGATGAAGGTGCAGACCGCCCCATTCGATGCCGGCCAAGGCGGCTTCTCGGGCGCCAACTTCAACATCGTCACCAAGAGCGGCACCAACCTGTGGCATGGCGACCTCTGGTTCAGCCATTATTCGCGCCCCCTGATGACGCGCAACTTCTTCGTCAACCGCTTCATCTTCGATCCCAGAACAGGCCCCATCACCGACGAGAAGAAAAACTCGCAGTGGCCGCCGACGCAAACCAACCGCTACCGCGCCACCTTCAGCGGCCCGGTGATCAAGAACAAAACCTTCTTTGTCTACGGCTACGACAAACTGTTCCGCAAGCGCCCCGTAACTGGTCTAAATACGGTTCCCACAGCCGCCCAGCGAACCGGCGATTTTACCGATCTGCTGGCTCTCGGCTCGCGTTACCAGATCTATGATCCGGCCACCATCGCGCCCGCCGCCGGAGGCAGATTTTCCCGGCAGCCCTTCGCCGGCAACCGTATCCCCACATCCCGCCTTGATCCTGTTGCCCAACGCCTTCTGGACTTTTATCCCGCGCCCAACTCCACTGAAAACCCCGAAGGACGCAACAACTTCGTGGGCCCCAT
>CALFYN010001202.1 GCA_937952345.1 uncultured Acidobacteriota bacterium | reverse complement strand
CGGAGTTGCGGCGGAACAGTTCCGTGTATTCTTTTTGCCGCGGCGTCAGGCCGGACTCGAGCAGCAGCGAGGACATGCCCATGATGAGATTCATGGGAGTGCGGATCTCATGGCTCATCCGTGCCAGGAAATCGCTCTTGGCCTGGTTGGCAGCCTCGGCGGCCAGCTTCGCCTGCTCCAGCAATTGTTCATTCTTGCGCCGTTCGGTGATATCGACGATGGCGCACAACGTGACGCAGCCATCGGGTGTGTCAATGGAATTGAGCCCGATTTCCACGGCGACCTCCCTGCCGTCCTTGCGAAGCACGCTAAGTCCATCCTGAAAGCCCATGCGGCGCGAGGATGGTTCACGCTGGTACAGATCGCGATAGCTCGGGTGGAACCTGCGGAACCGTTCCGGGATCAGTTTCTCGACGGGAACCCCTCGCAACTCGTCCCTGCGGTAGCCGAGAATGTCTTCCGCGGCGCGGTTCAGATCCACCACCAGCCCCTCTGCATTGACCATCAGGAACCCGTTGGGAGCGGATTCGACCGTCAACGCCAGCGCCTCCTGCTGCTTCTTATAAGATGTGATGTCGGAAGTCAGGCAGCAAAAGGTGGCTCCCGCGGATTCCTCCGGATTTTTGCGCGTCACGGTTACCGACTGATAGAAGAGTCCGCCGCCGCTGCGGTATCGCCGCAACTCACAATAACTATGGCCCGATTGCGCGGCCTCCTGAAAGGCGGAGCGCATGGCGGCGATGTCGTCCTCATGAATCGACTCCTCCCATTGGCGGCCCATCAAGTCCGGTGCTGGACGGCCCAGCGCCTTGGCGAGGGATTCGTTGACGCAGAGAAATTCCCCCGCCGCCGACAGCATAGCCACTCCGAGTTCGGCCGTTTCCACCGTGTGCAGCAAATTGGCAAGCATGACCGCCGATTGGCGGCAGGAGTGGATATCCATCAGGGAGCCGGCCAGCCGCACGGCGCATTGAGAGGTGTCTCCCAGCGACTGGCCCTGTTTGGGTAAACACGGGTCTTGCTCGCCACCTCGCCGGCTGATGCGGTCGTCTGCCCCGGTGAGGCGATTGCTCTCGCGCACGACGGTATCGGACAGGTGGGTTGCTGTTTCGAAGCGAACTCGCAGTTGGGCATGCTCCTGCTCGGCGGCTTTCTTGTTTGTAATGTCTTGCAGCCATAGCGTGACCAGCGGGGGACTCCACCGCTCCAGTTGCCTCCACCCCATGCGGAACCATGCGGGCGAGCCGTCCTTGCGCCTACCTCTCACCTCAAGGACTGTGCCCGCGGCTTCGCGCGCGCGCAACCGGTGCAGCACTCCGTGGTCTGCCGGATCGATATAATCCAAAACACTGCTGCCCACCAGTTCTTCGTGCTGAAATCCCGTGATCCTGCAAAAGGCAGGGCTGGCCCAAAGATGCCACCCTGTTACAGGATCGACTTCCGCAGCTCCGATCTCCTCCCTGTGGAGCAAGTCACTGCAGGCGTGAAAACGTGCCTTGCGCAGAATTTGCATATAGAGTCCTTATTTCTCAACGTGATAGCAGGATTGCCGCCTCGTTACCGCCCTCATCGGGAAGGAATGCGAGTGTATGAGGAGTGACAAAATATTTTTCTTCAAGTTTTTTGAGCGGCGCCCGAAATGGTGCGTATGTCGAAACTGTTAGAGTTTCCGGAAACCACGGATCATTCTGAAATAACGGATGGTAATAACGCCGTCAGCGTACTACTCGTGGAAGACAGTGAAGATGAGGCACTGCTCGTGGAAACGATGCTGAGCAGCGCTGGTCCATTTCGCCTGCGCCGGGCGGCCGATCTTTCCAGCGGACTCCGGCAGGTCTCCGCCGGCGGGGTGGATGTTGTTCTGCTAGACCTTGGGTTGCCGGACGGCAAGGGGCCGGATTCCTACTACCGGATGAGCCGGGTGGCGCGCGACGTACCGATTGTGGTGCTGACCGGCGACAATAACCCGGACACGGAACTGGCGGTGCGGG
>CALFYN010001201.1 GCA_937952345.1 uncultured Acidobacteriota bacterium | reverse complement strand
GTTGCCGATCCCGTCGAACTGCAGATATAGGTAGCGCAGACCCGCTTCAGCGGCCTGGCGGGCGAATTCGGGGCTTTTCGCGAACTCGATGCCGTTCGTGGCGGCCTGGACGCTGGTGTAACCCACCTTACGGGCATAGCGAACCGCATCCAGGAAGTAGGGGCTCAGCGTCGGCTCGCCGCCCGAAAACTGCACCGACATCTGGCGGCGCGGCTTGATGGTGATGGCGTTATCGAGCAGTTGCTTAATGTCGTCCCAGCTCAATTCGTGGACAAAGCCAACCTGGTTGGCGTCCATGAAGCAGGGATCGCACATCATGTTACAGCGGTTGGTGAGGTCGACCGTGAGAACCGATCCGCGGCCGTGGGTAACAGTGGAAGAACCGTGGTTGTGGAGCTTGGAATCGTTGTGGGCGCGGATGTCGCGGCCGGGGAAGACTTCTTCCAGGTGCTTGAAGAACGCCGGGTCGATGGACATCACGTCCTCGAACTTGCCGTGTACCGGGCATTCCTTCACCATCAGGATCTTGCCGTCGCGCTCGATGATCTGCGCCTTGATCTCGCCAACCTTCTCATGGAGCAGGTCTTTCCAGTCCTTCTTCCCGTCGAGGATTTCACGGCGCGCTTCGGGAACGCACTTCGGGCAAAGCGAGTCGGTCTCACGGGGCCAGCCGAGGGTGGGCTTCGTCTTCTCCCACGAATTCAGCAGCGGCTTGTCGGACCACTTCGGGGTGAACGAAGGGTTCGGGTTGATGGAGTTCAACTTGTCGAAGACGACCCAAGCTGCGTTTGCGGCGAACGTAAAGGCCTTCTCAGCGTACTTGATCGGTTTATGCATTCCTTAATCTCCTCATCCTTCCTAGGCTTATGGGCCGGCAGGGACCGGGCGGATGTTCAAATCGACTACACGGATACCAAGAGTGAAGTATACCCAGGGCGGTCAGGGGGAGACGAGGGGGATCAATCGAACAGTCGTTTTTGTCATTGTAAGGTGGGAATGCGGCATTGAACGGATACGGTGTTTGCCTCCCGGCACTAAGCCCTCAACCCGAGGCGTGTTGCCTGATTCGGCGGGACTTAGCATCACCCCGCTGTGGTAGAATCCCCTACTGGCGATGGCGATTCTGGCCCACAGTTCGGAACCCAACGCTCTCCACGCCGGTCAAGTGAAGGAAGCAGCGCTGGCGGCGGGTTTCGACTTGGCCGGCATCACCGCGGCCCTGCCCTCCGCCGATGCCGAACACTACACGGATTGGGCCCAGCGCGGATGGGGCGGGCGCATGTCCTACCTTTCCGACTACCGCGCCGGCGTGCGCCTCGATCCGCGCCGTCTCATGGCATCCGCGCAATCCATCCTCTGTGTCGGGATGGTGTACAACGGCCCGCGCCCCTATTCCACTTCCCGCACCGAGGCGGAATTGGGCTGGATCTCGCGATACGCCTGGGGCGAGGATTACCACCGAATCCTGAAAGATAAGCTGGAAATCGTGGCCGGCATTCTACAGCGCGAAGCGGAATTCGAGTACAAGATTTGCGTGGATACGGCCCCACTGCTCGAACGCAGCTACGCACGGCTCGCCGGACTGGGCTGGATCGGCCGGAACACCTGTCTCATCAACCAGAAGCTGGGATCGTGGATATTTCTCGGCGAAATGCTGCTGTCGCTGCCACTGGAGCCGGACGCGCCCCCTCCCGACCGCTGCGGAACGTGCCGCCGCTGCATCGATGCCTGCCCCACCCAGGCGCTGGTGCAGCACGACGGCCGCTGGGAACTGGACGCCCGGCTCTGCATCAGCTATTTCACCATCGAATTGAAGGGCGCCGTACCGGAAGGGCACCGCTCCGCCATGGGCCGCCACGTATTCGGCTGCGATATCTGCCAGGATGTCTGCCCCTGGAACCGGCGTGCCGCGGTGACGCGTGAGCCCGGCTTCCTGCCCGCCCACGAAGCACCAGAGTTGGACCGGCTGGCCGCCGTAACCCCCAGCGAGTTCCGCGCCATGTTCCGCTTGAGTCCCGTGTCGCGCGCCCGCTATGCCGGGTTCCTGCGCAATGTCGCCGTCGCCATGGGTAACAGCCGGCTCGCCCGTTTCCGGAATCCCCTGCTGCGATTATGCGCCAATGAAGACGCCGTGGTGGCCGAACATGCCCGCTGGGCGCTGGGGCAACTACAATCGGAGTAGCGTGCTGATTCTGTTCCTACTGGGCGGGCTTTCCCTCGCCGCGCAATCGCCGGCCGTGAAAGGCTACGACCATTTCTACAACCTCGAGTTCGACCAGGCCATCGATGTCTTTCAATCCGCCGTCAAGTCGAACCCCGAGGATGCCGAATCGCACAACCACCTGGCCCACGCCATCCTCTATCGCGAAATGCTGCGCAGCGGAGCGCTCGAAAGTGAACTGGTCAGCGGCACCAATCCCTTCCTGCGGCGCGGCAAAATGAAGCCGTCCCTGGAAGATCAACAGCGATTCGAGGAAGCCATCCGCCGCTCGATGGAGCTAACCACGATCGCGCTGTCCCGAAACCCCAACGATTCCAACGCCATGTACCTGCAGGGCGTCGCCTACGGGTTGCGCGGCAATTTCAACTTCCTGGTGAAAAAGGCCTGGACCGACGCGCTGCGCGACATCACTTCGGCGCGCAAACTGCACAACAGGGTGACGGAACTGGAACCCGAGCGCATCGATGCGCGCCTGGTGCAGGGTGTCCACGATTACGTCGTCGGGAGCCTGCCTTGGAGTTACAAACTCCTGGGCTTCATCATCGGCTTTCGCGGCAACAAAGAGGAAGGCATCAAAACGCTGCAACTGGTGGCGCGCGAGGGCAAGCAGAACAGCACGGACGCCAAGGTGC
>CALFYN010001200.1 GCA_937952345.1 uncultured Acidobacteriota bacterium | reverse complement strand
CGGAAGCCACGGCCGTGGCGCGGTCCGCAACGCCGGCGGCCCGCAGATTTGCCAGCAGTCGTTGTTGCGGTTCGGCCCCCGGGCCAAAATGATGTTCGAACGATTGCCCGAACAGATCGAGCGCAACCAGCGTGGCCTTGGGCCTTGCCTCCAGCACCATGATGGAGGACCGGCCGGTTCCCGCTCCTATGTCAAGCACCCGTCCGGCGCCCGAGGAAAGAAACTTCTCCGTGGGGAGTGTGCCTCGCCCGCTGACGTTCAAAGAGCGCAAAACCACCAGCGAGGTCGCTGACCACAGGACAATCGCGCCCAGCAGTAGCACCGTCCATCTGCGCCAGCCCCGGAAAAAGGCCGCGGCCAGCGCACCAGCGGCGGGAATGAAGATCATCAGGTGCCCGTAACTGAGCCACCACGGGTATCCAAAGTCGAGAGTTGCTCCTGTTGCCATGCTCTCTACAGTAGCCGGACTCACCTGAACGAATGATGAACGGCCACATTCAGATTCCGTTCATCGCCGCTAAGCTATCATTACGCCAATGCGCGTTCTGATTGTCGAGGATGAACCTGCACTGGCAATGCAGTTGGCAGCGTCGGTGAAGGAAGCTGGCTACGCCGCCGATTGCGCCCGCAACGGCGATCAGGCCGATCTCCTTGTCCATAGCGAACAATACGACGCGATTCTGCTCGATCTCGGATTGCCCGGCATCGATGGGCTGACTCTGTTGCGCCGCTGGCGTGAAGCGGGCATCCCCACACCCGTGCTGATTCTCACCGCGCGCGGAAGCTGGCACGAAACGGTGCAAGGCATTGATGGAGGCGCCGACGATTACGTATCGAAGCCATTCCGCATGGAGGAAGTGCTGGCGCGCATTCGTGCATTGATTCGCCGCGCCAAGGGTGTGGCCCAAAGCGAATTGCGGTGCGGTGTCCTGTCGGTGGACACGTCCGCGGCACGTGTCACCGTCAACGGTCTCACCGTCAAGCTGACCAGTCATGAATACCGCGTGCTCGCCTACCTCATGCATCACCCGCAACGCATTGTTTCCCGCGCCGAACTGACCGAGCATATCTACGCACAGGACTTCGACCGCGACTCCAACACGGTCGAAGTATTCATCGCGCGCTTGCGCCGAAAACTGGGAGCGGCGTTCATTGAGACCATCCGCGGCCTGGGATACCGCATGGCCCAACCCAAGGAGCAACGCTGATGTTCCGCTCCTTGCGCGCCCGCTGGATTCTCGCATCCGTGCTCTGGACCAGTGGGCTGCTCCTGCTGATGCACATCATCTCACTCGTGCTGATCCATCTGGCGCCTTCACTGCGCGGCATCCACACCACCAGCGGCGTCATCGCGGCACTGGCTCTGATGCTGGCGGGCTTCATCGTTGCACGCGCCAGCCTGGCTCTTTTCCAGCCCATCCGCGCGAAACTGCTGGCCATCCGCAGAGGAGACGCCCACCGCGTCGATGGCCAATATCCCTCGGAAGTACAACCCCTCATCGACGATCTGAACAGACTGCTCGCCGAACGCGAGAAAGCCGTGGAACGCGCCCAGCGCACTGCCGCCGATCTGGCGCATGAACTGAAGACGCCACTGGCACTGCTGATGCAGGAATCCGAACGCGTTGCCGCGGCGGGCAATCAAGACATGGCGGAGAGTATTACGCATCATGTGGAACGGATGTCCCGGCAAGTGAACTACCACTTGGCCCGGGCGCGCGCCACGGCCTCTGGCACCCGAGGCGCCGCGCCAGGCCCGCTCGCGCCTTGCGGCGAAGCGTTGTTGCGCACGATGTCGCGGCTTCATGCCGCCCGGACGCTGACCCTCACATGTGCCATTCCCCAGGAAACGCAAGTGCGCGTGCAACGCGAGGATCTCGACGAGATGCTGGGCAATCTCCTCGACAACGCCTGCAAATGGGCGCGCACACAAGTCGCGTTAGGCGCCACGCAATCCGACGCTGCCATGGAGATTACAGTGGATGACGACGGCCCGGGCCTGGCCCCCGAGTTGCGCGCAAGAGTGCTGGAACGCGGCGTACGCGCCGATCAATCCACTTCCGGATCGGGACTCGGCCTCGCCATCGTGCGTGATCTCGCCGAACTCTACGGCGCCACTCTGGCGCTCAACGGCTCTCCGCTTGGTGGTCTGCGGGCAACCCTGACGTTCCCCCAACAGGACTAAGCAAGAATCGCCTTCACTGCTGCCGCGCGCTCCACCCCAGTCAGCCGCACATCCAGCCCTTGATACTTGTGTGAGAACCGCTCGTGGTCGATGCCAAACAGATGCAGAATCGTGGCTTGGAAATCGCGCACATGCACCGGATCGCGCACGATGTTGTAGCTGAACTCGTCCGTTTCGCCATGCACCACGCCGCCTTTGATCCCGCCGCCGGCCATCCACAAGCTGAAGCAACGTGGATGATGATCGCGGCCGTAATCGGTCTCTGTCAGTTTTCCCTGCGAATAGATCGTGCGGCCGAACTCGCCCGCCAGAATGACCAGAGTATCGTCCAGCATGCCGCGCTGTTTCAGATCCTGCACCAGAGCCCAGCACGGCTGGTCAATCTCCTTGCACTGGCTCGGGAGAACTTCCGGAAGCAGGCCATGCACATCCCAACCACGATGATAGACCTGCACAAATCGCACACCACGCTCCGCCAGCCGCCGCGCCATCAGGCAGCTTTGCGCGAACGATCCCGCCGTGCGTGCGTCTTCCCCATACATCTTCCAGGTGGACTCCGGCTCCTTGCTCACATCCGTCAGTTCTGGAACCGAAGACTGCATCCGGAACGCCATTTCATACTGTGCGATGCGCGTCTTCGTTTCCGGATCGCCCAGTTGCTGGAACGTCAGTTCGTTCATCTTCCCCAGCGCATCCAGCATTCCGCGGCGCACGTTCGACGGCACACCAGAAGGGTTATTGATGAACAGAACAGGATCCCCCGAACTGCGCAGGCTCACGCCAGAATACTCACCGGAAAGAAAACCCGCGCTCCACAGACGCGCGGAAATAGCCTGCACATTCGCCCGCGGATGATTATGCTTCGCCTGCAGCACCACAAACGCGGGCAAATCCTTGTTCATGCTCCCCAGTCCGTAGTTCAGCCAGGAGCCGATGCACGGCCGCCCGGCAATCATGAACCCCGTTTGAAAAAAGGTAATCGCCGGCTCGTGATTGATGGCCTCCGTATGCATGCTGCGAATGATCGCGATATCGTCGGCCATACTCCCGATCTTTGGCAGCAGCTCCGAAATCCACGCTCCCGATTTGCCGTGCTGCTGAAACTTGAAGATAGAAGGCGCGATCGGAAAGCGGCTCTGTCCGCTCGTCATCGTGGTCAGCCGCTGTCCCTGCCGGATGGAATCGGGCAGATCCTTGTTGAACCACTCCTTCATCCCCGGCTTGTAATCGTAGAGCTCCATCTGTGGCGGTGCACCCACCAGGTGCAGATAGATGCAGCGCTTTGCCTTCGGCGCGAAATGCGGCAAACCGTCCACCGCGCCTTTTGCCTCTTCGCCAAGCAACGAAGCCAGCGCCAGTGCGCCGATGCCCTGCGCGCCGCGCGCGAAGAAGCGCCGCCGCGATTCTTCACGCCCCATTTGCGCCGCGATATCATCCAGCGGATGACGCCCCGCAGCGAACCGCTGCCCGGATTCACGATCGAGCCGGTGCGCCTTCGCCGAATAGTGCCCCTCGGCGTCGGGACGCAGAATGTTCTTCGGATCGCTCATTTGTTCAGCACCTCATCCAAATTCAGCAGTTGGTTGGTCAGCATCGTGAATGCCGCGTGTTCCCCCAACGATAGCGAGGGATCCCGTTTGCGGTCCCCGACCCCAAGCAACTTCTCGGCATCCGCCGGGTTGGCATTGTAATAATCCAGGAACCCATCGAAGGCCTTCTTCGCAACGGCCCTTTCTTCCAGTCGCAGGGGCCGCGCCATGATCCGTAGCGTGAGGTAATCCAGCCGCGCCGGAAACGCCGCCGTCGATTGCAGAGCGCGTTCCGCCAGCGTGCGGGCAGCTTCGACATACTGTTCATCGTTCATCGTGGCCAGCGCCTGCAGCGGAGTGTTCGTGCGCTCCCGCCTCACCGTGCAGGCCTCGCGAGTCGGCGCATTGAAAATCTCCATGCCCGGCGGCGGGGCGCTACGTTTCCAGAAAGTGTACAGCGAGCGCCGGTACAATCCATCGCCTTCGTCACGCTTATAAAAGCGTGTATTCGATCCCAGCATCGCCACCGCTTCCCAGATTCCCTCAGGCTGATACGGCTTCACGCTGGGGCCGCCGATCTGCCCCACCAGCAGGCCGCTGGCGGCCAGCACATAATCCCGCACCGTCTCCGCATCCATCCGGAAGCGCGGACCGCGGCTCACCAGTCGGTTGTCCGGATCCTTCGCCAGCTTCGCGGGCGTGGCCAACGCGGACTGGCGGTACGCCGCCGACAGCAGCAGTTGCTTGTAAAAACGTTTCATGTCCCAATTGTTTTCCCGAAAATCCACGGCCAGCCAGTCCAGCAGTTCCGGATGTGACGGCGGTTCCCCCTGGCTGCCGAAATCATCGGCAGTCTTCACCAGCCCCGTGCCGAAAACCTCTTGCCACATGCGATTCACCGTCACACGAGCCGTCAGCGGATGCTCCGGCCGGAACAGCCATTGCGCAAACCCCAGGCGATTGCGCGGTTCGTCTGAAGTCATTGGCGGCAGAATCGCGGGCGTCCCCGCTTCCACGCGATCGCGCCGTTGGTCATAAGCCCCTCGATACAGAATGTGTGCTTCCGGTTTCGCATCCGCGCGTTCCTGCATGACCAGCGTCACCGCCCCGCGCCGCGCGATCGCTTTGGCCTTGCCCGTCAAATCGTTCTGTTCCGTAACAAGCTGCCGGAACGGCCCGTACTCCTTCTGCAGGAAGTACGTCAGCAAAGCAGAGCGGCTCTGATCGTTAAGTTGCGCGGAATCCTGCGCCAGTGCCTTCTCCATCGCCAGCCACTCGTTCAGCAGCGCGGCTTCGCTCTCACTGATGACACGATTGAAAATGCGGAAATCCGCAATAGCGCCCTCCGGCAGGGAACGTCCCAGAATCAGCGGTGCCTCCACGCCGATGCTGCCGCGCAGCTCCACATTTTGATTTCCTCTCCCTTGCGTCGGAATCGCGCGCCCATTCAGAAACATCGTCAATCCGGATTGATGCCGCGATCCGTCATACGACACGGCAATGTGGTTCCAGCTTCCATGCCGGATCTGCGCCAGATGCGCGGCACGAATCTCGATGTTCCGCCCCTCATCGCCGATGAACCGCGCCGCGATGACCCGCGCTCCGACATCGATCAGCCAGCCACGCCCCTTGTCCTTCGTGTTCTGGTGGGAAGCGATGCTGTAGCCCTGTTCCGCAACCGGAAAGTAAAACCCAATCGCGATCGAAAACGGTTGATCCGCATCCAGCCGCGGCGCATCCGCAACAGGCAGTCCTTCGTTTTTCACAAAGTGCAGCGCGGGCACACCCGGTATGTGGGAATCGCCGGCCTTCACCAGCGGGCTCGACTTCGCCAGCGCCTCAATATCCGCGCGGTACAATTCCGCCTTTGCCTCCAGCGGGTGCTTCGCCACCAGCCTTTCCCGTGATCGCAGCCAGGCATCGAACGGTGCGGCAGCCGCGGCGCGCGCGTCCTTCATCTCTTTCCGGATCGCGGACAGCCGCGTGTTGATCCTGCTCCAATCCTCACGATCTTCCTTGCGCGGCACCACCAGCACGGGAGGCGTGTCCGGAATGTTGTCGTCCATCACATGCTGCGTCGTGTTGCGGAAAAACGCCCCCAGTGAATAGAAATCCTTTTGCGAGATCGGATCGAACTTGTGATCGTGGCAAGTGGCGCAACCCACCGTAAGCCCCAGCCAAACCGCCCCGGTCGTATCCGCGCGGTCCTTCGCGTAAATCTCGGCGTACTCATCCTCGATGATGCCCGCTTCGTTCGTCGTCACGTTGCAGCGATGGAACCCCGTGGCGATACGCTGATCGAGTGTCGCGTTGGGCAACAGATCGCCGGCCAGTTGCTCGATCGTGAAACGGTCGAAAGTGAGATTCCGGTTGAAAGCCTGAATCACCCAATCCCGATACGGCCAGATCTCGCGATAGTTGTCCACGTGAATGCCATGCGTATCGCCATAGCGCGCCGCGTCCAGCCAGTACCGCGCACGATGCTCCCCATAGTGCGGCGATTCCAGATACCGGTCGATCATCCGTTCATACGCTTGCGGCGTTGCATCCGCAAGGAACATCTCAATCTCCGCGGGCTTCGGCGGAAGGCCCGTCAAATCGAGCGCCACGCGCCGGATCAGCGTCCGCTTGTTCGCTTCCGCGGACGGTGCCAGCCCCTGCGCTTCCAATCGAGCCAGTATGAACCGGTCCACCGGTGTGCGCACCCAGGCCACGTTCCGCACCGCCGGAGGCTTCGGTTTCACCGGCGCGGCGAACGACCAATGCTCCACCCACGGAGCCCCCTCTGCAATCCACGTCTTGAACAACGCAATCTGCTGTGGCGTGAGATTCTTGTGCGAGTATTGCGGCGGCATGCGCAGTGCCGCATTCTTCTCCACCAGCCGCCGGTACAGAAGACTCTCCTCCGGCTTGCCTGGAACCACGGCCGCGCCATTCTTTCGCGCGGCCAGAGCATCGGCCTTTACGTCCAGCCGCAGTCCTGCCATGCGCGTGCGGTTATCCGGTCCGTGGCACTGAAAGCAGTTGTCGGAGAGAATAGGACGGATCTGCTTCTGGAAATCCGTCTTCGCCGAAACGAGAGCAGGGACAAGGCTGATTGCCAGGCCCAGACGAGGCAGTAATGCAAGATTCATTCGCTTACTGACAATATATAAGACCTCGCCGTATCATGGCACGGCAAAGAATCCAAACTCGCGAAACTCCGTCCCCTGCCACCACGCGCGAGGACCGTTCGTATAACGATGGTTCGATGCCCCGGCCTGGCTCTGCAACGGGCGCACCACGTTGCCGCCGCTGCGAGCCGCAACATGTGTGGCCGTCTCCGGAACCACCGCCGCGATATGCCCCGAACGATTCAGCTCCTTGCGTTTCGCGCAAATCACCGCGACGCCCCCCACGTTGGCATGGCTCTGCAGCGCATCGAGGTCGAAGATGCGCCGCCAGCCGAACCGCGCGCCGTAATCGTTCAGCCAGTCAAACAACGAGTTGGCGTTCAATTCATTCACAGACACCGCATAGCGCACTTCCACCGTTTCGCCCCGCGCCAGTTTCTCCAGCGCCGTGCCGGTCCACCACACTCGAGGCAGGTACACCTTGGCCAGATAACAGTAATCGTAGGCGTAGATATTGCAGAACGTGGATGCGGACGTACGTTGGTAGCGCGCGCTGCGTTCCACGTCCAGATAGTTGATGATGTTCGCCAGATCAGCAACCGGATCGGTGGAGCCTCGCCGCGGCGCCGCTCGA
>CALFYN010001199.1 GCA_937952345.1 uncultured Acidobacteriota bacterium | reverse complement strand
GATGACCGGCAGCCGGGAGAGGATGAAATCCTCACCCTGTCGAACTTCTATGCACGCGAGGAGCGCGGATCAAAGAAGATCGCGCTGCACATGACGCGGCTGTTTGCATTGAAAGATGGATGGGAGGGCGATGCGATGCTGTATCGCATCGGAGTGTAAATGAAACGACGTGATTTTTTAAAGACTACCGCGGCCGCGCCCGCCGTGCTGCGTGGCCAGCAGAAACGGCCGAATATCCTCTTTCTTCTGGGCGATGATCATCGCTGGGATGCGCTCGGTTGCATGGGCGATCCCATCATCCGCACTCCCCACATCGACGCGTTGGCGCAACAGGGAGTGTTGTTCAGCCGCAGTTTCGTCACTACGGCAATCTGCGTCACGAGCCGCGCGAGTTTCTTCACCGGCCTCTATGCACGGTCGCATGCCATCTGGGAATTTCGCAATGCGTTCCCGGCTGACAAGTGGTCGCGATCCTATCCGGCGCTGTTGCGGCAGGCGGGGTATCGGACGGGGTTCATCGGCAAGTTCGGCATCGATGGCGGAAAGCCTCCCGTGGACACGTTTGATTACTGGCGCGGCTTTCAGGGACAGGGGCATTACTTTCCGAAGAAAGACGGCAAGACCCATCTGAACACGATCATGGGCGATCAGATCGTGGAGTTCCTCGATGGCTGCCGGGCCGATCAGCCGTTCCAACTTTCAGTGAGTTTCAAAGCGCCGCATGTGCAGGATGAGGATCCGCGTCAGTTTCTCTACGACCCGCAGGATGAGGCGCTGTATCGCGATGTGCAGATGCCGCTGCCGCATACGGCCGCGCCGCGATATATTTCCCAGCTTCCGCTTTCCGTGCAGCGGTCGGAAGCGCGGCGGCGCTGGGCTGTGCGGTTTGGGACTCCGGAGTTGTTTCAGGAATCGGTGAAAGGATACTACCGGCTGATCACCAGCGTGGACCGGCAGGTGGGGCGCGCAGTAGAGATGCTGCGGCGCAAGGGGCTGGCCGATAACACGATCATTATCTATACAGGTGACCATGGATTCTATCTCGCAGAGCATGGCCTGGCGGGCAAGTGGTTCATGCATGAGGAGTCGATTCGTACGCCGCTGATGATCTACGATCCGCGTGCGCGGCAGCGTGGACGGACACTGGGGCAGATGGCGTTGAACATCGACATTGCGCCAACGGTGCTCGACATGGCGGGGGTGAAAGCGCCGGCATCCATACACGGCAAGAGCCTGAAGCCGCTGGTGGATGGCTCGGCAAGCGCGCTGCGCAGCGAGTTCTTTTACGAGCACCATTTTCCCAACGGGGGATGGATCCCCTCGACGGAGGGAGTGCGCAACAGCAGGTACAAGTACACGGTGTACACGGACGAGCCGCAACGCACCGAGGAATTCTACGATCTCGAAGTGGACATGTGGGAAGAGACGAATCTCATCGATCATCCGCAACAGCAGCAGCGCGTGGCGCAGATGCGTGCGCGGCGCGAGGCGTGGTTGAACCGGTTCAAGCAGTGGTCGCCGGATCAGCCCTGGACCGACCCGGCCTGAGCGATCAGTTTGCGTAGCAGGGGACGTAGATCGGGCGCTCCGTGGGCGCGGAACAGATTCAACGTTTCGTAGGGATCGCCGACCATGTCGTAGATTTCATCGGCGCCCTCGAGTTCGCGGTAGTGGATGTATTTCCAGTGGGCGGTGCGCACGGCATCGTAACCCATGTGATCGATGCGCTGGAACACCGTGTCGGAATAGTATTCGATGAGGAACGCATCGCGCTTGGGTTTCGTGCGCAGCGAGAGGCCATGCAGTTTCGACGCCGGCACGCCCGCGAGATCGAGCGCGGTGGGTGCAATATCCACGGAGAGCGCGACTTCGTTGGGCCTTGAACCAGGTTCAAAGACGGCAGGGTAACGAATGATGAGCGGGATGCGGATGGTTTCTTCGTAGCCGAGCCGGCGTTCGGCGCCTAAGCAATGCTCGCCGTAGAAATAACCATGGTCGCTGGTGAAGATAAATACGGTGTTGTCCAGTTGTCCACTACGTTCCAGCGCTTTGCGGATTTCGCCGACGCTGTCGTCGATGGCCTTCATCATGCGCATGCGGTTGAGGATGGTGGCGTCGCTGGTGACCGTCTTGGGACTGAGCGGTTCGACGCCGGAGAGCTTGCGTTGCAGGGCAGGCTTGTTCACCGGCGTCTTGGCGTAATTGGGACGTCGCGGCAGTTTGGCGCCTGTGTACAGTGTCTTGTGGCGCGGGGCGGGGATGAAATCGTCGGCCGAATCGAGGCTGCCCCCCGTGACGCTGCCATCATCGCGCTGCTGCACATTGGGATGGATGGCCTTGTGCGCGAGATAGAGACAAAACGGTTTATCCCGCTTTTGTTCCAGGAATCGGACGGAGTGCGTGGAGAGGATATCGGTGATGTATCCGCTTTGGCGCGCGGATTTCCCGTTGACGTTGATAATGGGATCGATGCATTCGCCCTGGCCCGGGAAGCTGATCCAGTGCGTGAAGCCCGGACGCGGAGAATCGTCGTTCCCCATGTGCCACTTGCCGACGAACGCCGTGTCGTAGCCGGCATCGTGCAGCAGCCGCGGCCAGGTGACCAGCTTGTGGCTGGCGGCAGAGCGATTCGTGTTGTCGGTGATGCCGTTGGCTCGCGGGTAAAGGCCGGTGAGGAACGTCGCGCGGCTCGGTGAGCACAGCGGCGTGACGGCGAAGGCATTGCGAAAGTTGGCGCCTTCTCGCGCGAGGCGATCGACGTTTGGTGTTTGGGCAAACGGGTGTCCCGTGCAACCCAGTTCGTCGAATCGCAGATCATCGACGAGGATGAACACGAAGTTCGGCTTGCGGGTCTGCGCGGTGGCCAAAGGCGCGGCCATGCCCGCGGCGAGGAATTTGCGGCGTGTCTGCATCCGGTGATCCGATTCTATATACTGTATACAACTCAAAATCTGGGAGGGTACCTTGGATGTGCCGTTCTAGCCTCTTCGTCATAGCCTTAGCCAGTGCTTTGCTTCTGGCAGGCGAATCCAGTTCCGGTTCGAAGCCTCGCCAGGCAAAGCCTGAGGCAATGTCTAACGAGCGCTTCTCTGAGATCCATGCCCCGATCCTGCAACCCGAGAAACCTGTTGATGCGGGCCTGGCGACAGAAAAGGTCGCTGGCTCGACACACACGGGCCGGACTCCGGTGCGCCTGGCGCGCCGCGGTTTCGTCGATCAGCACCTCTTCGCGCGCATGGAAAAGGACGGCGTCGTGCCGGCGCCGCTCGCCACGGATTATGAGTTCGTGCGCCGCTTGTACCTCGATTTGACGGGGCGCATTCCCTCCTCGCAACAGGTGCGCGATTTCGTGGCATCCAGCGACCCGGCCAAGCGCGACAAACTGGTGGACGAGTTGCTGGCGAGTGAAGCCTTCGTGAAAAAATGGGCGTATTTCTTCATGGATCTGTTCCGCGCTAACGGCAAAATGGGGCGCGGGCAGAATCTGTTCCACTACTGGATGAAAGAAAATCTGCGCGTCGACCGGCCGTATGACGACACCGTGCGCGACATCATCGCCGCTTCGGCGAAGAGCAATCACGTGGTGGCGGCCTCGAACCTGATCGCGCGCGAG
>CALFYN010001198.1 GCA_937952345.1 uncultured Acidobacteriota bacterium | reverse complement strand
TACCGCTACTGTCCCCTCCCCGCTTCCTCCAACTGAAAATCAATCCACCCCACCGCCGTATTCTGCTTCTCCTTCGCCAGCCGGTCCGTCACCCGCACCTGCAGCATATACTCCCCCGGAGCCAACTCCGTCCCCAATCGCAATTGCCCCGCCGTTAACATCCGCTTCGGATCAAAACCCTCCCCCGGCTGATACGCCATCTTCTTCCCTTCAAACACGCGCTTCCCGTCGCGATACGCACTCGCCTGTATGTCCACCTGCGGCTTCTTGTCCGGCCCCATCTTCGCATTCAATATCTGGAACAGGTACATCATCATCTGCCCCTGCCGGAACACGCGCACAATCGGATTCGCCCGCGGATCCTGTCCAGCCTGCTGTCCCTCGCTCATCTGCCCCTTGTCCGCCGGCAGCCGCAGATACAACCCCGACATCGCCAACCGCCCCTTCTTCACATCCGGCACTTCAATGAACTGGCTCGCCGATCCCGTCTTCCCGCTGGCCGCGTCGCGAATCACCGCCCGTAATTGATACGCCCCCGGCTTCTTGATCGGATGGTGAATCGTATAAATCAGCCCGTTCCGCAACGCCTGCCGGTACGTATTGCCACGCAGGTTAATCGTGAACGTCTTATCGCTCTCATCCACCGGCACGCCGTTATCTCCAAATGTCATCACCAGTGCGTCGATACTCGCCTTATGCCACCCCTGCGCATCTTCCTCGAACGGCAGTTGCCCCACGTCGATATGCAGCAGCGAACTCACAAACGATCCCGCCTTCGCATTCTCCGAATACAGCGCCGTCAGCTTGATCGGCACACCGCCCGATCCGAACGGCGACGTCAACGCCGCCAGCATCTGCTGCTGCCGCGTCTTCGGAGCCGGCCGCGCCTCCGTATCCGGTATCCCCAAAAAGCCCGTCCGCGACCGCACCGTCAACCCCGCCCGTTTCACCTTCACCTGAATCTTGTGATAGTCCTTGTTGAACGTCGACTCCGCCGGCGAATACCCCAGCAGATAATACCCCTGTTGATCCTCCAGCACTTTTCCCAAACTCCCCGCAATATCGTTCGAATCGCGATAGAAAATCCCGCCCGTCTCCACCGCCAGATAATGCAACCCGTTCTGCGATTCGAAATAGTCCGACCGCCGCTGGCTCATCCGGTCCGCCGCCGCCACCGGATTCCGATCCCTCGGCCCCCGCTCATTCGCCCCCATTGACAACGTCGGCAGTCCCCGTGAATCAAGCGTATAAATCACCACCCCCGCACGGTTCGCCAGATCCGTCAATCGCCGCAGTTGCTCCAGCACCAT
Organism: uncultured Acidobacteriota bacterium; assembly: GCA_937952345.1. Classification (GTDB taxonomy): domain Bacteria; phylum Acidobacteriota; class Terriglobia; order Bryobacterales; family Bryobacteraceae; genus CADEFT01. The sequence continues at coordinate 3,903 of CALFYN010001198.1, read as the reverse complement.
GTCCGTATTGCCTTCGCGGTCCAGAATCCGCATCCCATCCGACACCAGCACCACGCTCTTCCGCCCGGGCAGTTCGCGCAGCCCGTTCACCACATAGTTGATCGCCCCCAGCGTGCCCACCGAAAAGATCCGGTCCCGAAAATCGTCCATCGACTGGAACGCTTCGTCTTCCTCCTCATCCGTATTCCCAAACGCGCTGATCCCCCCGCGCCCCAGCGGATTCCACTTCACGCGCTCCACCGCCGCCAGCATCTGCCGCTTATCCGAAGTGAAACTCTGCAGCGCCCCCATCCCCGCGCCCGTCCGCACCACCGCCACCAAATCCCCCGCCTGAATCTTCTCATTGACGAACTTCTTCAACGCCTGCTGTGCATACGCCATGCTCTCCCACGACATGCTCAGATCGTCCACCACCACCGCGATCGTCCGCTGCACCTGGCTTGCCCGCAACCTCACCGGAGGCGCCGGCGGAGCCCCCGGCTCCACAACCACCGCCTCAGTCCGCGCACTCCCACGCACAAACTGAAAGCTCGTGATCTGCTGCGCCTTCCCATCCTGCAGCAGCTCGAAGTCCTGCGCCTCCAGATCCGCCACATGCCGCCCGCGCGAATCCGTCACCACCGCATCCACCTGCACCAGGTTCACCGTGATCCGAATCACGTGATCCTGTTCCTGTGAAGCTGGCTGCTGCCCGAACACAGCAATCCCGACCAGCGCCAGCGCCAATCGTCGCATGCTTTCAGAGTAGCCGAACTTAGGAAACCAGAGCCTTCACCACGTTCCCATGCACATCCGTCAACCGGAAATCCCGCCCCGCATGGCGATACGTCAACTTCGTGTGATCAAACCCAAGCTGATGCAGAACAGTCGCGTGCAGATCATGAACATGCACCTTGTTCTCCACCGCCTTGAACCCGAACTCATCCGTAGCCCCATACGTCATGCCGCCCCGGAACCCGCCGCCCGCCAGCAGATACGTAAACCCAGGCACGTTATGATCCCGTCCGCACCCCAGCTTCTCCAGCCCGCTGTTCTGAATCATCGGCGTCCGTCCAAACTCGCTGCCGATAATCACAATCGTCTCTTCAAACAATCCCCGCGCCTTCAAATCCTCAATCAGCGCGGCAATCGGACTATCCACCTTCGCCGCCAGCTTCGCATGCACCCGGATATCGTCATGGTTATCCCAGGGCTGCCCGTTGCCATAGTACACCTGCACCATGCGCACGCCCTTCTCTATCATCCGCAGCGCCAGCAAACACCCGCGCCCGAAGTCCGATATATCGTAACGCTCCCGGATCTTCTCCGGCTCCTTCCGGATATCGAACACATCCGTTGCTTCCGCCTGCAGCCGGTACGCCGATTCCATCGACCGCACCGCCCCTTCCAACTGCGCGTCCGCGCCCGTCCGCGCCATATACTTCTTGTTCACCTGCTCCAGCAGCGCCAACTGCCGCCGCTGTTCCTCGGACGACAACTCCGTATTCCGCAGATGATGAATCAGCTTCTCCGGCTCAACAGCCGAATTCTGAATATGCACGCCCTGATAGAGCGATGGCATGTACCCGTTCGACCACAGCGAACTCCCCAGCACCGGATACCCCGGACACAGCACCACAAACCCCGGCAGATTCTGATTCTCCGTCCCCAGTCCGTACGTGATCCACGCGCCCATCGAAGGACGCCCCGGCAACTGGTGCCCGCAATTCATCAACTGCAGCGATGGCCCATGATTCCCCGTATCCCCATACATTGACCGCACCACGCAGAAGCTGTCGATATTGCGCGCCACATGCGGGAAGATCTCGCTCACTTCAATCCCGCTCTGCCCGTGCTTGCGAAACTCCCACGGCGACCGCATCAGGCTCCCCGACGCGCGGTCCGTCTTGATCTTCGGACCCGGCATCGGCGTGCCGTCATACTTCGTCAGCGCCGGCTTCGGATCGAACGTATCCACCTGCGAAATGCCGCCATTCAAGAACAGAAAGATGACGCGCTTCGCCTTCCCCGGAAAGTGCGGCGCCTTCGGAGCCATCGGATTCACCGCCGCCCCTTGCAGCGTCCCGTGCAGGCCGGCCAAACCAAAACCTGCTCCCAATGTTTGTAGCCATTCGCGCCGGTTCATATATGGATCTCCAGTTTAAGGAACGCTCGTGAACTCGCCGGACCCCAGCAGCACTTGCAAATACTGTGGCCAGCCCGTTGTGCCCTTTGCCGTATATTCTATGCCAAGCCGCAACTCATCGGCATCAGGCTCGCGCGTGAACAGCAGCGCGTATGCCCGCCGGATGCGCGCCTCGGCTTCCGCTCCGCCTTCCTTCTCCACCCGCGCCGCCAGTGCCTTCGCCTGCCCCGAAATAAACTGGCTGTTCAAAAAGAACAACCCCTGCAGCGGCCCGATCGTTGTCGGACGCTCTTCCGTCGTCGCATTCGGATCCGGAAAATCGAACAGCGACATCGTCGTATCCAGCCGCGTCCGGCTCACCGTCAAATACAGCGAACGCCGCGTGTTCGCCTCGCTCAGCGGCTGCGGAGCACCGCCCTTCGTCATATCCAGCTTTCCGCTCACCGCCAGCACCGAATCCCGCAGCGATTCCATGTCCAGCCGCGGACGCACATTCGCCCGCCACAGCAGCTTGTTCGATGGATCCACCTGTGCCGCCGTAGTCTGATTCGACGGCGACAGCGCATACGTGCTCGACAGCAGGATCTCGCGATGCACCGCCTTCAGCGAATAGTTCGATTCCACCAGCTTTCGCGCCAGGTACTCCAGCAACTCCGGATGCGACGGACGTTCGCCCATCTGCCCGAAGTTCGATGGCGTGCGCACAATCCCCGCCCCGAAGTGATGCTGCCACAGCCGGTTCACCATCACCCGCGCAGCCAGCGGATGCGACGCAATCGCCTCGGCCAGCTCCAACCGCCCGCTGCCCTTCGAAAACCGCTGCGCCTCGCCATCGCACAGCACGCTCAGAAACTGCCGCGGAGCCACCTCGCCCAGCGTCTTGTTGTCCCCGCGAATGGCCACCTTCACATCCGCCGGCTTCGGACCCTCCTTCAGCGTATGCAGGAACGGGTACTGCGGCGGCAACTCCGCCTCCAGCGCCTGCAACTCCGCCCGCAACTGCTCCAGATGCGCCTTCGCGAACCCGCCGATCCAGCGGTCCATCTCCTTCGCCGCGTAATAATAGATCCCCGCCGGTGCACGGAAACCATCGATGTTATACGGCCCCGAAGCCAGTTCCCGCCACTGGTAGAACTTCAACACCGGCAGCGCCACGATGTTCGTATACTGCCGCGTCTTCTCGTCCTTCATCCCCTTCTTGCCGCCGAAGGCGACGTAGTTCTTATCATCCACTTCCTTCGACTCATCGAACAGCGCCAGCACAAACGCCTGATACTTGGCCGCCGCCTCGCGCACCTGCGCCAATGACGGCTTCGCGTCCAGCACCGCGTACAGCTCCTTCATGTACGGATGCTCTTTGTCGCGGTTCTTCAGATACTCCACCCAGCGCCCCAGCGTCTCTTCATCCAGGCCCTTCACATCCGCCGCCTGCCCCTGCATCTTCTGCCATGCCGCCACCACATAATCCGCCGTATGCCGCGCCAGTGTATCGGCCAGCAGCTTCTGCTGGTCGATCAGAAAGTCGTTGATGATCTCCTTCTGCGCATCCACCTTCTTCTTCTGCTCGGCGAACGCCTTCGCCTCGGCATCGGAAACCAGCGGATACTGATTCCCCGCGCTACTGCGGAACACACCCAACAGCGAATAGTAATCCTTGGTCGGAATCGGATCGTACTTGTGATCGTGGCACTGCGCGCATCCCACGGTCATGCCCAGGAATACCTTCGTCGTCGTATCCACCTGATCATTCGGGCTCGTCACAATCGCCTGAAACCCCA
>CALFYN010001197.1 GCA_937952345.1 uncultured Acidobacteriota bacterium | reverse complement strand
TGGCTGCAGGTGATCGGCGTGCTGGCGCAACAGGCGACGGCGGATTCGGATGTGGAAGGGCTGGAAGTGGTGAACCGGAACAATCTGGTGATCGCTCCGCTGAACACGGTGATGCGCCGGTTTGAAGACAGCAACAGCTATTTGAAGGACGAAATTGACGGGATCTACATCAAGGTGAAACAGAATGTGGACTCGGTGGATACCGCAAATGTGGTGAGCGCCATTCTGGCGAACACGCACAAGGACGCCGGTGATTTCACGGTGACGGTACCGGCAGGACTGCTGGAACAGCGGCGGCGGACGCAGGCGATCTTTTCGATCGTCATGATCTGTATCGCGGGCATTTCGCTGCTGGTCGGCGGCATCGGCATCATGAACATCATGCTGGCGACGGTGCTGGAGCGGACGCGTGAGATCGGGATCCGCCGTGCGATCGGAGCGCGGCAGGCCGACATTGTGCGGCAGTTCCTGACCGAGGCGGTGCTGATCTCGATATTGGGCGGTCTGATCGGGATTGCTTTCGGGTTCACATTATCGAAAGTGATCGCGGCGGTGGCCGGATGGTCGACGGTTGTAACCACATCGTCTATTGCCGTCGCCTTTGGAGTATCGGTGGGAATCGGATTGCTGTTCGGGATCTACCCCGCGGTACAGGCGGCGAAGCTGGACCCGATCGAAGCGATTCGGTACGAGTAATAATCATAAGGTTCTCTCTCCAACAGAGGTTTTTCTAGAATGCGTTTGTTCCTTTTCTGCGCCGTTGCCGTAACCGCAGGGATTGTCCAGGCACAGGAGACGGCCGGCAGTGCAGCCGGGCCATCGCCGAGCATGGGCTTCCGCGAGACCTACACGTTGTCCGATGACTTGGAAGTGCCGGCGTTTCCGAGCAAGGCCTGGTTCCGGCGGCATTTTCAGCCGGAGGTGCCGCGGGTGGAATTGCGTCCTCCCGTGCGTCACGCCGATTACGTGGTGGACGGAAAGCTGGAGTTGTCGCTGAAGCACTACATTGAGCTGGTGCTGGCGAATAACACGGATATCGAGCTGAGCCGTTTGAACGTGGAACAGCCGAAGAACGCGATCACGCGGGCGGCGGCGATTTTCGATCCGCTGCTGATCACGCGGTTTGCGGCGACGCGGGCGAATTCGGCGACGACGGACGTGCTGGCCGGCGCGGCGTCGTTGAGCCAGTTGAACCAGCCGTGGTCGGCGAACTATCAGCAGACGATCGCGACGGGCGCGCAGATTACGGCGGGATTCACGGGTAGCAAGAACTCGACGAACAGCCAGTTCCAGACGTTTAACCCGGCGTACACGAGCAACCTGGTATTGAACTTCAACCAGCCGCTGTTGCGGGGGCGTGGCAAGCAGATCACAATGCTGCCGATTACGCTGGCGCGGAGCCGGCTGCGTGTCGGCGAGTACGATTTCGCGGACAACGTGTTGCGCCTGCTGTCGCTGGCGGAGACGGCCTATTGGAACGTGATTGAGGCTCGCGAGAACCTGAAGGTGCAGGAGAAGGCGCTGCAGTTGGCGGATGTTTCTCTGAAGCGCGCGCAGCGGGAATTGGATCTGGGCGCGATTTCGGAGCTGGAAATCTTCCAGCCGAAAGCGGTGTATGCGAACGCGGACATTTTCGTGACGCAGGCGCGGTACCGGCTGGCGCAGACGGAAGACCAGTTGCGGCGGCAGATGGGCGCGGACCTGGATCCGGAGATCCGGAAGCTGCCGATTGTGCTGACGGAGACGGTGGCAGTGCCGGACGATCAGACGGAATACGACAAAGAGGCGCTGGTGCAGAAGGCGATGATGATGCGTCCGAACATCAAGTCGGACTATCAGAGCCTGGATGTGGCGGACTTGCAGCTGCGGCAGGCGAAGAACGCACTCATGCCGAACCTGGTGTTGGGAGGCGGATACACGACGACAGGACGTGGCGGCACGTTCTTCCCGCGGCAGAGCGTGTTACAGACGGGACCGATCCAGCCGATTCCGGGTGGGATTACGGACGCGTTCGACCAGATGTTCGGGTTCGGATTCCCGACGTACAACTTCAGCCTGACGCTGACGCTGCCGTTGCGGGACCGGCGCGCGGCGGCGGATCTGGCGGATGCGGCGATTTCGCGGAAGCGGGAAATGCTGAATCTGCGGAACGATCAACAGACGGCGCGGCTGGAAGTGCTGAACGGGATCAACCAGGTGGAGAACAGCCGGGCGGCGGTGCGATTGGCGCAAATTGCCCGGGATCTGGCGCAGAACCGCGTGGACGCGGACCAGAAGCGCTATGACTTGGGCACGATCACGATCTTCTTCCTGCTGGATTCGCAGAACGCGTTGACGCAGGCGGAATCGCGGCTGGTGACGGAGAGCGTGAACTACCGGCGTGCACGGCTGCAGTTGATGCAGCGGACGGGCGAGTTGCTGGAAGAGCGGGGAGTGATTCTGCCGTAAGGTTTTGGCATCCGATTCGCCAGTCAGAGAGCACTGTAGAACCTCCTAAGGGGTCTGTTGCGGCAGAACAGGGGGTATTACTAGATGGCGTTTAGTTCTAGAACTCTGCATGATGGAGTTGCAGGGAGGACTAAGATGTCGAAAGTACTATATACGCTGAAAAACAGTCCGGCGGCATGCGCCTTTTGTTTGGCTTTCGGTATCGGGGTGATGCTGAGTGTGGCGTATGTTGATCCAGGGGACAAGATGGCGATCACCATCCGGCAGGCGGTGGGGAGTGTGTGTTTGCTGCTGCCGGGCTTGGCGCACCGGTTCTACGAGGCGGACTACGAGTAAGGCGGGGCCGCGATCACTTGCGGGCGGTGGGTTCTTCGGTTAGGCCAGCCTTGTTGAGGATGACGATGTCGACACGGCGATTGCGGGCGCGGCCTTCCGGGGTATCGTTGGGTTCGACGGGGACGACATCGGCGTAACCGGCGACGGAGAATTTGGCGCGATCGATGGCGAAGTGCTCGGTGAATAATTGGAGCATGGCGATGGCGCGGGCGGCGGAGAGATCCCAATTGGAAGCGAAGCGGGCGTTGTGGATGGGGATGGAATCGGTGTGGCCTTCGAGGCGGACGGGGTTGGGGAGGATGCGGATGGATTCGGCGATTTTGGCGATGGAGTCGTAAGCGGCTTCATCGACGGTGGAATCGCCGGAGGGGAAGAAGGCGGCCTCCTGGAGGCTGACGACGAGGCCTCGGGCACCCATGTGGACAGTGACTTTCCCGGTGCTGATTTCGTTCTTGAGTTGTTCATTGAGAAACATTTGAGAGGGTAGGAGTTCGGCGACGCGGGGGTCTTTGGCGGAGGGTTCGGCGGCTTTGGTGGCGCCGCCCGGGCCGCGCATCATGGCGTTGCCGACGCCCTTGTTGCCGACGGTGCCGCCGAGGATACCGGCCATGGCGGAAGCGAACTCGTTTTCTTCGAGGGCGCGTTTGACGGATTCGGAGACCTGGGCGGCCTTGCCTTTGTCGGTTTGCGAACTGGCGAACATGACGACGAAGAAGGCGAAGAGCAGGGTGATGAAATCGGCGTAGGAGACGAGCCAGCGCTCATGGTTGGCGTGCTCTTCATGCCGCTTTTTCCGGGCCATTGGCTGCAGGCTCCTTTTTGGATTGGGGTTCACCCGATGTGTAGGCTTCGAGTTTCATGCGGATGAGCTTGGGGTTGAGGCCTTCGACGATGCCGCTGACGCCTTCGACGATGAGCTCCTTGATGCGGAGTTCTTCGTGGACGCGGGCCTTGATCTTGCCGGCGATGGGGAGGAAGAAGAGGTTGGCGATGCCGACGCCGTAGACGGTGGCGACGAAGGCGACGGCGATACCGTGGCCGACCTCATCGATATTGGCGAGGTTTTTCATGACTTGGATGAGGCCCATGACGGCGCCGATGATGCCGACGGTGGGGGCATAGCCTCCGGCCTGTTCGAAGACTTTGGCTTCGGCGCTGGCGCGGTGTTCGATCATTTCGATTTCGAGCTCCATCATTTTGCGGAGTTCCTGGAGGTCAGTGCCGTCTACGGCGAGGGTGAGGGCTTTGCGGAGGAAGGGATCCTGGATTTCGGCGGCTTCCTGTTCGAGGGAGACGATGCCCTGTTTGCGGGCTTTGGTGGCGTATTCGATGATGGCTTCGATGACGGAGTGGGGGGACTCGGCGCGTTCGAGGAAGACATGGGCGCAGCGTTTGAGGGCGGAGAGGAAGGTTGGGAGGGGGGAGTTGAGCATGGTGGCGCCGAGGGTGCCGCCGAGGACGATGATGGCGGCGGTGTACTGGGCGATATCGGTGATCTGGCCGCCTTCGAGGAGGAGGCCGCCGATGATGGCGCCGAAGGCGATAATGACGCCGACCCAGGACGCGAGATCGGGTTTTAGACCGTTTTTGGCTGCCATTGCCGACTCCGCGTCATTCCGACTTCTCCGGCTGGGGGACCCTTTCCGATTGTTGGGCGACGAGGCGGCGGTACTCGATGATGCGCTGGACGACTTCTTCGGCTTTTTCGAGGACGACGAGCTTCTGGCCGGAGGTGAGGCTGATCACGGTATCCGGGGTCACTTCGATGTGCTCGATTAGATCGCAATTGAGGAAGACAGCAACGTGATTTAGCCGAGTGAGCCGGATCATTGGGGATCGCCTACAACGTACTTATCGGTAAGGGGGGGAGGAGAATGAGGGGAGAGCGGCCTTAGGGGTAAGGGTAGGGTGATTTTCGGGGGAGATGGGGCGCGGACGGAGGCCGGCGGCGGTGAGGATCTGGACGGCTTCATCGATGTGGGATCGGGTGGCGATGAAGGGGGGCAGGAGGCGGATGACGTTACCCTGCGTGCAGTTGATGAGCAGGCCTTTTTCGAGGGCGGCTGCGACGAGGGGCGCACCGGGGGTGGGGAGTTGGAGGCCGGCCATCATGCCGGCAGCGCGGGTATCGGCGAGGGTGGAGAGCCGCTGGTGCAGGTAATCGCCTGTCTGACGGATGTGTGGGATGAGATCTTCGATGACGTCGAGGACTTCGAGGGCGACGCGGCAGGCGAGGGGTCCGCCGCCGAAGGTGGAGCCGTGCTGGCCTTTGGGGAGGGCTCGGGCGGCGGTGTCGTTGAAGAGGGTTGCGCCGAGGGGGAGTCCGGCGGCGAGAGGTTTGGCGGTGACGGCGATGTCGGGGAGGAGGTTGGGGAAGCGCTGGTAGGCGAAGAAGTGGCCGGTGCGGCCGAGTCCGCATTGGGTTTCATCGGCGATGAAGAGGGCGTTGGTGGCGGTGGCGAGGCGGCGGGCTTCGCGGAGGAAGGATTCGGTGAGGAGGTGGATGCCTCCTTCGCCCTGGATGGGCTCGAGGATGATGGCGGCGGTGTGTTCGGTGACGGCGGCCTGGAGTTGTGTGATGCCGTTGGCGGGGACGAAGGTGATGCCGGGGAGGAGGGGTCCGAAGGCGCGGCGGTAGTGGGGTTGGCCGGTGACGGAGAGGGCGCCGAGGGTGCGTCCGTGGAAGGAGTTTTCGAGGGCCACCATGTGGAACTTAGTTGGGTGTTGGCGCGTGCCATGGGCGAGGGCGGCTTTGAGGGCGGCTTCCATGGCTTCGGTGCCGCTGTTGGAGAAGAAGGCGTGGGAGAGGCCGCTCCACTGGCAGAGGCGATGGGCGAGCGGGGCCTGGTATTCGTGGCTGTAGAGGTTCGAGGTATGGAGGCAGAGGGCGGCCTGATTGGCAATGGCGCGGACGATGCGGGGGTGGGCGTGGCCGAGGGCATTGACGCCGATGCCGGTGATGAAGTCGAGATAGCGGCGGCCGGTGGTATCGGTGACGTAGCAGCCTTCGCCGCCGTGGATGGTGAGGGAGGGCCGTTCGTACAGGGGGAGCAACATGTTTCGATGGTAGGGTGGGATGCGGTGATTCGTCCAATATAATTGTCTGTGTAGATTGATAGGATTTTGATATGAATGTTTCCGGGATTGAGTTGACGCATCTGCGCTACTTTGTGGCGGTGGCGGAGGAACTGCATTTCGGGCGGGCGGCGGAAAAGCTGGCGATTTCGCAGCCTCCGCTGACGCAGCAGATCCAGCGGCTGGAGCAGCGGATCGGGTTTGCGCTATTCGAGCGATCGACGCGGCGGACGGAGTTGACCGATGCCGGGGCGGCGCTGTTGCCGCTGGCCCGGGCGGCGATGGAGCAGGTGGAGCGGGCGGTGGCGGCGGCACAGGCGGCGGGCCGCGGGGAGGCGGGAAAGCTGGTGATTGCGACTCCGCCGTCGGTGATGCTGGGGGCGTTGCCTCGGGTGATCCGGGGGTTCCGGAGGATGCTGCCGGAGGTGGACGTGAGTCTGCGGGAGATGTCGACGGCGGCGATCGGGGAGGCGCTGTTGGCGGGGTCGGCGGATGTGGGGTTTCTGCGCTGTGAGGCGGTGGGGGAGGGGTTGCATGAGTTGCACCGGTACCGGGAGGGGGTTTCAGTGATCCTGCCGCGGCAACACCGGCTGGCGGGGGTGAAGCGGATGCGGCTGGCGGCGCTGGCGCAGGATCCGTTTGTGTTTTTCCCACGGCGGCTGGGGGCGGGTTTTCATGATGAACTGCTGGCATGTTGCCGGGCGGCGGGATTCGAGCCGCGGATTGTGCAGGAGGCGACGCAGTGGCCGACGGTGGTGGCTCTGGTGGAGGCGGGGATGGGGGTGACGATTGCGCCGGCATCGGTGGCGCGGCTGGGGGGGCGGCAGTGTGTGGCGAAGGCGCTGCCGGGGGTGACGACTACGGTGGTGCTGGCGTCGGGGCGGCAGGGGCTGGCGGGGGTGGGGCGGCGGTTTGTGGAGGCGTGCGCGGCGCGGTGGCGATGAGGGGGCCTGTTGGGCTTCCGGAGACTCAGACCGATTTTTGTCCTTGATTTCAGGTCTAGAATCCGACCAGCATCTGGTCGGATTTCGCGCTCCCATGGAAAATGGGAAGATGACCAGAATCAACATTCAAGAGGCGAAGACGCACCTCTCACGCTACATCGAGAGAGCCGTTCAGGGTGAGGTCATCATCGTGTGCCGTCATAATCAGCCGGTGGCCGAACTCCGCCCCTTGAGCAGTCCACCTGCGCACCCTGTGCGTACTGCCGGGTTGTTAAAGGGTCAGATTCAGTGGGAGCCCGGTGCATTCGATCCAATGAGCGACGAAGAACTTGCGGAGTTTGATGGTTCGCCGATCTTTCCCTGGCGGCGATCGCCATGAGACTGCTTCTCGATACGTGCACTTCTTGACCCCGCAAACGAGGTTTAACTGAGCGCCGTGTCAGTTTGGGAGATTGCCCGCAAGTACGCCCAGGGAAGCGCGCCTTCGAGCCCTATCCCGTCAGGGTGATCTGGCAGGGGATCATGATTTCATGTCATACTTTAGAGTATGAAAGTAGGAGAACGAGGGCAGGTCACCATTCCGAAAGAGATTCGGGACCGGTTTGGGATTGGGCCGGATACGGAGGTTGAGTTCGCGGTGGAGCGGGGGGAGATCCTGCTACGGAAGCGGGTGCCGCGGCTGCCGCTTCGGAACTGGAAGGGATACTGCGGGGCCGCCGACGTCGACGCCTATGTGGATGAAGTGCGAGGCAAGTTGTGATCTCGGCTCTGGACACGAATGTACTGCTGGATGTGTTGACTGGGGACGAACGCTTTTGGCAGGCTTCGCTGTCGGCGATTGAGCAGGCGAGTAGCCTGGGTTCGCTGGTCATCTGTGATGTGGTGTACGCGGAGTTATGCGGCCAGTTTCAGTCTCAGGCTGAGTGTGACCGGTTTCTGGCGGAAAACGGGATCGGTGT
>CALFYN010001196.1 GCA_937952345.1 uncultured Acidobacteriota bacterium | reverse complement strand
CAGACTGCGCCACATCCGTGGCGAACTCGTCCTCCCGTTCATCCATCCGTGCCCACAGCCGCGGAGCCGACCGGCGTAACGTCTCGGAGTTCAACTTTCCCAGGTGTGCCCTGGCCTTCAACCGTTCGTAAAGATGATAAGTCTTCAGTTTTCCCAAGGAGATGGTGCGAAGGACACCCGCAAAGTTTTCTTCGCCCAGCCCCAGAAAGACATCGCAAAGCTGCATCAACGCCAGAGTAACACGATACAATGGAAGATTTGGTCCTTCATCCATGAACAACATCATCATTTTGGGCGCCCAGTGGGGAGACGAAGGCAAGGGCAAGGTGGTCGACCTGCTGGCGGAACGGTTCGATATCGTGACCCGCTACCAAGGCGGTCACAACGCCGGCCATACGGTCTATGTCGGCGAGCAGAAGTTCGTCCTCAAACTCATCCCGAGCGGCATTTTGCGCGGCAAGAAGGCCGTGATTGGAAATGGCGTCGTCATTGACCCCGGCGCGTTGCTGGACGAGATGGAATCGCTCGCCAAAGTCGGCATCGACGTCGGGGCGCATCTCGCCATCAGCAATCGCGCACATGTTATCTTCCCCTTCCACCGCATGGTGGAGCGCGCATCGGAAGGACGCGAAGGTCGCACCGCCATCGGAACTACTTCGCGCGGCATCGGCCCCTGCTACGAGGACAAGATCGCGCGCCGTGGTATTCGTGTCGCCGACCTGCTCGACGAGGAGAATTTCCACGCACTCTACGCTTCTCTCTCGGAAGACAAGCAGACCTTCGCCGAGGCTTTCCACATCGACGGCCAACTGGACTATTCCAAGATCCGCGCCGAATACGAAGCGTTCGCGGCACGCATCCGCCCCATGGTCTGCGATGCCTCGCGACTGTTGAACAGCGCCATTCAGGACGGGAAGCGTATTCTGTTTGAGGGTGCACAGGGCACCATGCTTGACATCGACCACGGCACTTATCCCTTCGTGACCAGTTCCAGTGCCGCCGCCGGCGGCGCATGTACTGGCACCGGTGTGCCGCCCACCCGCATCAACGGCGTGCTGGGCGTTTCCAAAGCCTACACAACACGCGTGGGCGGCGGCCCCTTCCCGAGCGAAGATCACGGCGAGACGGGCGAGCGCATTCGCAAGGCCGGGAACGAATTCGGCGCAGTCACCGGACGCCCCCGCCGCTGCGGGTGGTTTGATGTCCCCCTTCTACGCTATACCGCTACGGTCAATGGCTTTGATAGTCTAGTCATAACGAAACTGGATGTCCTTGATGAGTTTCCCGAAATTCGGGTGTGCACTGGCTACCGCCTGAATGGCCGGGTGACCGATGAAGTGCCGGCTACGTCCAAGGGACTGGAGGCTGTCGAACCTGTGTACGAAACGGTGCCTGGCTGGAAGGGATCGACTCGCGGCGCGACATCCTATGATGCACTGCCCGACGGCGCCAAGCGTTACCTGGACTACCTTTCGGGCCAGGTAGGCGTGGAAATCGGCTGCATCTCCACCGGGCCGGAACGCAATGAAACGATCCTGTTACCGGGATCGCGGTTTGAACAATTGGCGGGTTAACTTTTCGTCCCGCCGCTCAGCATGGAACCTGGAACTCGGATTGCACACTACCGAATTGTTTCGCGCCTCGGTTCCGGCGGCATGGGCGAGGTGTACCTCGCACACGATGAGCGGCTGGAGCGCAAAGCCGCCATCAAGATTCTCCCCGCGGGTGCCACATCTGACCGTGACAGCATACGCCGCTTCACACAGGAAGCAAAAGCCGCCGCTGCATTGAGCCATCCCAACATCGCCACCATCTATGATGCCGGCGAAGAGAGCGGGATTCCCTATCTCGCCATGGAATTCGTAGAGGGAAGCACGTTGAGTTCGCTGACGGAGAAGTTGCCTCTTCCCACCAGTGAGATCATGGCCGTCGGCATGCAAGTGGCGGATGCGTTGGTGGAAGCGCACAGCAAAGGCATCATCCATCGCGACGTCAAGCCATCCAACCTCATGCGCAATTCGCGGGCGCAGGTGAAGGTGCTCGACTTTGGCCTCGCCAAGCTGAGCGCCGCGGCCAAGATCCGATTCGCCACCACTGTCAGCAACGCCGCGCCCACTCAATCGGGCAGCGACACCAAGATCGCAGTTGGTAGTCTTCCGTACATGAGCCCGGAGCAGGCTCTGGCCAAGGATGTCGATCAGCGCACCGACGTTTTCAGCCTCGGCGCTGTGCTCTATGAGCTAGCAACCGGACGCCGCGCCTTCGCCGGGCAAACCCCCGCCGCGGTGTTTGACGCCATTCTCAATCGCACACCTGTCGCGCCACGGTCCATCAACAGTGACATTCCGGAGGCGCTCGACCGCATCATCCGCAAATGCCTGGAAAAGGATGCGGGGCTGCGTTACCAGACAGCGCAGGACTTGTTGGCCGATCTCAAGCTAGCCCAGCGCGATCTGAGCGGGCCGATCACAGCGCCGCACGTCATTCCGCGAAAGCGCAGATCCACAGTGCTGGTTGCGGTTGCCGCCGTTGCCGTTTTCGGCTCCGCCTATCTCGGGTGGCGCGTTGCCAGCCGGAAACCCGCCGAACCATCCACCCCGGTGCGCAACGTACCGCTCACCAGCTTCCCCGGCAGCGAAAGCCAGCCGTCCTTTTCGCCGGACGGCAACCAGGTGGCGTTCAGTTGGAACCAAGGCAAAGAGGACGACCTCGATATCTACGTCAAAGTTGTCGAAGCGGGCATGCCCCTTCGGCTCACCAACACGCCCACTTCCGAATACAGCCCGGCATGGTCGCCGGACGGGCGCTATATCGCTTTTCTTCGTCAGAGCGTCGATGCTGCCGGCTTCTATCTCATCCCCGCACTTGGGGGACTGGAGCGCAAGCTGAGCGACGCGTCCCCACAGCGCGTGGGCGCCGATGCGCCGTTCATCAGTTGGTCTCCCGACGGCAAGCAACTTGTGCTCGTGGACCGCGAAAGCATACATGCCCCGCTGAGTTTGTTCCTGCTGGATCTCGAATCCAGCACGCGCCGCCGCATCACGTCACCACCGCCAAAGTCGCTCGGCGACAGTACCCCGGTCTTCTCCCCCGATGGCAGCACCATCGTCTTCGTGCGCACCCGAAGCCTAGCTGTGCAGGACATCATCGCGCTCGACCTCAAGTCGGGTACGGAGAAACAGCTCACGCATGACAATCGGCGCATTTACGGCCTGGCGTGGAACCCCAATGACGACCGGATCATCTTCTCTTCGACGCGAAGTGCCAGCAGCCGCTTATGGCGCATCTCCGCCAAGGGCGGCGAGCCGGAACGGCTGCCGGGGATCGCCGATCAAGCCGGTTATCTGGCCATCTCGCGGAACGGGAAACGGCTCGCCTACACGCGATCGGTGATTGACACGAACATCTGGTCGTACGACCTGCCGGACCGGCTCACGCCAAATCCCACGGGCTCGGTTCTCATGGCTTCCACGCGTCATGAACAAGGTCCGCGCTTCTCGCCCGACGGAACCAGAATCGCCCTCGCATCGAATCGCTCTGGCGCGCTCGAAATCTGGGTCGCCGACAGCAACGGCCAGAACATGAGTCAATTGACGAACTTCAACGGCCCGTCCACGGGCAGTCCGATGTGGTCTCCGGACGGGAAGTTCATCGTGTTTGACTCGCGCCCGAACGGTAATCCGGACGTCTATGTGGTCAGCGCCGATGGTGGCCTACCACGACGGCTCACCACCGACACAACGCAGGAAATCGTCCCCAGTTGGTCCCAGGATGGGCGATGGATCTACTTCACCTCGAACCGCAGCGGCCGCTACGAAATCTACAAGATCCCGGCCCAAGGGGGCCTCGCCACGCAAGTCACTCGCGATGGCGGCTTTCACGGCGTGGAATCGCCCGATGGCAAGTATGTCTACTACGCCAAGTCCAATACCCTTTCGGGGCTCTGGCGAGTGGGCACGGAAGGGGGCAGAGAGGAACCTGCCATTGAGGCCATCAAGCCCGGCTATTGGAGTTACTGGTCCTTTGGAAAAGACGGCATCTTTTACGTGGACCGCGAAGATATGGATGAAGGCGGGGCACGCTACCCGCTGCACTACTTCCACCTTGGCACAAAGAAGGACTCCGTCATCACCTACCTCGCCAGACGTCCATTCAACAGCGGGCTGTCCGTCTCTCCGGACGGGAAGAGATTCCTCTACACGCAGGTCGATCAGAGCGAGACGGACATCATGATGGTGGACGGATTCCGCTAAGAAACGCTGGCTGCCCGCACCTGCGCTAG
>CALFYN010001195.1 GCA_937952345.1 uncultured Acidobacteriota bacterium | reverse complement strand
AAGGCATCCAATGATTAACAATTTAATACTGTTTGCAATATTCCTGATTTTCACCCTCGCGGCCAACGCCGCCGAGCCGTCTCTCTTCGAAACCAGAGCCGCCGCCACCTCTCCCGGCGAACTCACCATTACGACTAATGGTGCAGATTTTGCGCCCGGAGCGGCCATTTATCTCGCCGGCCTGCCGCTTCCCACCATGCAACTCCCCGATGGCCGCCTCCGCGCCGCTGCCTCTTCCGCCAAGACCTTCGGTGGACTCGCCGTCATCCAGGTTCGCAACCCCGACGGCACGGGCTCGACGCTTCAGGTGGTCGAAGTCGAAGTCCCCAACGCCAAGGTCTCCGCCCGCGCCGCGGCGCGATTCCTCGAGCAAGCCTCCTGGGGTCCCACTCCCGATTCCATCCTCGATGTCCGCCAAAAAGGCTTCGAAGCCTGGATCGAAGAGCAGTTCGCCCTGCCGGCGTCCGATTATCCCGAGCCGCCCGTCGAGAACGACCGCCAATCCCTCCTCCCCGCACAGCGCCGTTTCTTCTATAACGCCATTCAGGAGCAGGACCAGTTGCGCCAGCGCCTCGCCTTCGCACTGCACCAGATCTGGGTGGTTTCGGCCGTGAAAACCGGCCAGGCGCGCATGATCGTGCCCTACATGCGCCTTCTCAACCAGCAGGCCTTCGGCAACTACCGCACGCTCATGCAGGAGATGACCCTCAACCCCACCATGGGCCGCTACCTGGACATGGTCAACAACGTCAAACCCAATCCGGCCCGCGGCATCAACGCCAATGAAAACTACGCCCGCGAGATCATGCAGTTGTTCACCATCGGCACGGTCAAGCTGAACCCCGACGGCACCGCGGTTCGCGACGCGCAAGGCAAGCCTGTTCCCACCTATTCGCAAACCACCATCGAAAATCTCGCCCGCGTCTTCACCGGCTGGACCTTCCCACCCACGCCCGGCCGCGCCCCCGCCGCCACCAATCCCACCTATTACGAAGGCAGGATGGTGGCCTGGGAAGCCAATCATGACACTACGGCCAAGACGCTGCTCGACGGCTTCCGCATTCCCGCCGGACTCACCGCCCGCCAGGATCTCGACGCCGCCTTGCAGCATCTGTTTGAGCATCCCAATGTCGGTCCCTTTGTGGCCCGCCGCCTCATCGGCTCGCTGGTCACCAGCAATCCCAGCCCGGATTACGTCGGCCGCGTCACCGCGGTCTTCAACAACGGCCCCGGAGGCGTCCGTGGCGATCTCAAAGCCGTGGTCAAAGCCATCCTGCTCGATCCCGAAGCCCGCCTCGGCGACACAGCCGATACCCCCGCCGCCTACGGCCACCTGCGCGAGCCCATCTTATATGTCACTGCTCTGCTGCGCGCCCTCGGCGCAACGGTCGCCGAAGCCAACTCGCTCGCTGCCCGCGCCGCCACCATGGGCCAAACCCTCTTTGCCCCGCCCACGGTGTTCAACTACTTCCCGCTGCTCTATGAACTCCCGGGTTCGCCCGGCATGCTCGCTCCCGAATTCGAAATCCTCACTCCGGCCAATGCGCTCAACCGCGCCAATTTCGCCGACGCCGTCGCCTTCTCCCGCCTCGGCGCCACGGTCACCGTCGACCTCACCCCTCTCATGAACCTCGCCGCGGCGCACCCCTGGTATGCCAGCGAAGGCGTCAACCGCGTCCTGCTCCACGGCCGCATGCCGGACAACATCCGCGAGCAGATCCTCATCGCCATGGGCTACAGCGAAGACCCCGTCTACCAGGCCCAAACCGCCATCTATCTGGCTGCGTCCGCGCTGCTCTATCAGGTGCAGAACTAAGGGAGGAAAATTCACATGTTGACCCGAAGAAATTTTTTCAACGCGGCGTTCGGCGCCGCAGCCGTGGAGCGCCTCTCCAAACTCCACCTCATGGCCGCCGGCGATGACTACAAAGCCCTCGTCTGCATCTTTTTGTTCGGCGGCAACGACTGCAATAACACCGTCGTGCCCATGCAGTCACAGGCCTACTCTACCTACCAGACCGCCCGCGGAGTCCTCGCGCTGCCCCAGAACACGCTGCTCCCCGCCGGCAATTACGGACTCCACCCCCGCCTGGCAGACCTCCAGCGTCTCTACGATCAGAAGAAAGCGGCCATCGTTGCCAACGTCGGCATGCTCGTCCGCCCCATCACGCGCGACGAATACCGCCAGCGTTCCGTCCCGCTGCCGAGCAACCTTTTCTCGCATTCCGATCAACAGGTGCAGTGGCAGTGTTCGGCCACCGATGGCAGCGCCCTCAACGGCTGGGCCGGCCGCGCCGCCGACAGCCTCGCCGCGGCCAATACGAACAAAACGTACAGCACCGTTTCCCTGGCCGGCAATACGATCTTCCTTCGCGGGAAAGAGACAAAACCCGCGCTGATCAACCCCGGCGCGCCCCCCAGTCTGGCCGGCTTCAACAACACGCCCGTGCAGCAGGCCCGCCTCAACGCATATCAGGAAATGCTATCGAGCGACCAGGGCTATCTCCTGGTGCAATCCGGCAGCCAG
>CALFYN010001194.1 GCA_937952345.1 uncultured Acidobacteriota bacterium | reverse complement strand
CGCGTGGCTTTCTCCCCTAATCCCATCACCGCCGCCGCGCCACCTAGTACGCAGATCCACAAGCAACCCACCACCACCCATCCACCACCGCTATAGGTAACATCGCGTGGCCGCGAACTGCGTACCCCCGCCGGAGGCCGCCAGCCCTCCAATAAATGCGCAAGACGATTCTTCTGGTGTGCCATCACTCGTCCTCTTCCTTCGAAACACCACCGCCGGCGGCGGAACCACCCGCCCCCGGCAATCGTCCGGCCTCCTTCAGCGCCCGGCGCAACAGAAACTCAATCTGCGAGTTCAAACTGCGTAACTCGGAATCGGCCCAGCGCTGCAACGCTTCGTGCGTCGCCGGGTCCAGCCTCAGCAGAAATGGTTTCCGTTGCGCCATCAGGGTACCGCCTTTACTGCTTTTACTGATACAGCGTCCCCGTATTCACCACTGGCTGTGCATCGCGGTCGCCGCACAACACCACCAGCAGATTGCTCACCATCTGCGCCTTGAGCTCTTCATCGAGATGCACCACGTTGTTGTCGCTCAGCGCCGTCAGCGCCATCTCCACCATCCCCACCGCGCCTTCCACAATCTTCTGCCGCGCGGCGATGATCGCGCTCGCCTGCTGCCGCCGCAGCATCGCACTGGCGATCTCCGGAGCATACGCCAGGTGGCTGATGCGCGCCTCGATCACTTCCACGCCAGCCTTATCCAGCCGCTCCTGCACTTCCTTGCGCAACTGCAGTGCAATCTCTCCCGCCGACATGCGCAACGAAAGCTGGCCTTCCTGATGTGCGTCGTAGGGATACGTCGTCGCCAGATTGCGCACCGCCGCCTCGCTCTGCACATGCACGAAGTCTTCATAGTCGTCCACATGGAACACAGCTTCCGCTGTCTCCACCACTCGCCATACCACCACCGCGGCAATCTCGATCGGATTACCGTCGTGGTCGTTGACCTTCAAATGCCCGCTCTCGAAGTTGCGCACGCGCAATGAAACCCGCCGCCGGCTGGTCAGTGGATTCACCCACCGCAGCCCCTGCTGCTTCAACGTCCCCTTGTACGCGCCAAACAACTGCACCACCTTCGCCTCGTTCGGATTGATCACCGTCAGCCCGCCCAAACACACCAAATCGGTAAACAGCACCACCAGCCAGAACGCAATCGTCCATCCCGCCTGCTCCCGGATCGCGCCAATCAAACTCACCGACGCGAATCCCGCCAGCGCAAGCATCGCCAATAGCATGGGCCACCCGGACAGGCCCTTCATCTCTTTCTCGCGGAGCATAGTTCTTGGTTTCTCCTTTTGACATCATTATGATATCACTTTGATTTCACACGAGTCAACGAAAATCGAAAGGGCGCACGCCCATCGATGGCCGCCCCGGCACGATGGACCCCGTGTGCGCTGCGGTCGAGAAGCGCAACAAATCGGACATGGGATAATGGGGGCATGTTTGACCGCATTACCAGGAACCCTGAAATCATGAATGGGCAACCCTGCATCCGTGCCATGCGGCTAACAGTCCGCCGCGTACTGTCGGCTGTAGCCGCGTACCCGGATCGCCGCGATTTATTCCGCAACTACCCTGATTTGGAAGAAGAAGACGTGCGCCAGGCTTTGGAATTTGCCGCCGCAAACCTCTCCGACGAAGAATCTGTTTCGGCTGCCTGAACGGAGGATAGTTGCGGCTACTACTCGATCAAGGTGTTCCCGCCGATCCCGCGGCCCTTCTCCGCCTGCAAGGCTATCATTGCATGCATGTTTCCGAATTGGGTATGAGCCGGGCAACCGACGAAGAGATCATAAACCGTGCCGCCGGCGGAGGCATGGATTGTTGTAACACTGGATGCTGATTTCCATTCCATTGTTGCCGTTCGCGGCCTGTCTTCTCCATCAGTGCTGAGAATCAGGGAGGAGGGGTGCCGCGCCGAGAACATCGTAGCCCTCCTCCTTCCGGTTCTTGTCAATAGCGAGTCCAGGTTGCGCCAAGGCTGCTTGATTTCGATCAAGAACCATAGAGTTACGGTGCGGAACCTGCCGGTCGGCGGCAGCAGAGAAGCGCAATGACACACATACATTGGCGAAAGGACCGGACGACCTGAAAGAGACACCAACTTCGAATAACCCAAGGAACGTTTTATTATTTGTGGAACGGGAACGGAGAATGTGCCCCGATCAACGCTTCGCCGGCGTTGTTGTCCACCTGATGACGCCCGCTCGCATTGAGTCTCTTGGTGATTTTCAAGTGGTCCATCAATTCGTCACCTTCCCCAAAAGCTCTTGCGACAAGGAGTTCCTGGAACAGCTATTCGGGGAATAAGCCCACCACTACTATTTCTTCTTCTTTTTCTTCTTCCCGCTATCCCCGCCCGCAATCTCCGAACCCCAATCCGTCCGCCGCGGACCCTTCCACGCATCCACAAACGTCCGCTTCGCCCACGCATCATACGCCCCGCTCAGCCGCGCCACCACATCCGGATGCTCGCCCGCCAGATTCCGCAACTCCGTGCGATCCGCATCCATATCAAACAGCTCCCACGGATCCATGTACTTCGACACCAGCTTCCACTTCCCGTCGCGCACGGCGCGATTGCCCTCGTGCATGAAAAACAGCGGCTGTTTCCGCCCCACCGGCTTGCCCGCAAACGCCGGCA
>CALFYN010001193.1 GCA_937952345.1 uncultured Acidobacteriota bacterium | reverse complement strand
AGCGCCTCAAAACCATCATGAAAGAGCTGATGGAAAATCAGAACGCCATCATCTTCATTGATGAGTTGCACACGCTCGTCGGCGCCGGCTCCGCCGAAGGCTCGCTCGATGCGGCCAATATCCTCAAGCCCGCGCTCTCCCGCGGTGAGATCCAGTGTATTGGCGCAACCACGCCCGGCGAGTATCGCAAGTCCATCGAGAAGGATCGTTCCCTCGAGCGCCGCTTCCAGGCCGTCAAGGTTCCGCCGCCCAGCGAATCCGACGCCATCAAGATCCTGTTCGGAATCAAAGAGCGGTATGAGAAATTCCACGCCGTCGCGTACACCGACGAAGCCGTGGAATCGGCTGTCCACTCCAGCTCCCGCTTCATCCCCGATCGCTTCCTGCCCGACAAGGCCATCGATCTCATCGATGAAGCCGGCGCACGCATCAAGCTGCGCCAGACCACCGTGCCCAGCGAAGTCTCCGAAATCCAGAAGCGCATCAAGTTCATCGTGCACCGCATGGAAAACGCCATCGCCAACCACGAGTTCGAAAAAGCGCGCTTCTACTCCGACGAAGAACGCCGCGAGCGCGAAAATCTCCGCCAGTTGCGCGAGAAGTACAACCTCGACGACACGTCTACCGGCGTAGTCACCAAGGACGACATCGAAGACGTCGTCGCACGCTGGACCGGCGTACCTATGACCGCCATCCGCGAAGAGGAAGTGTCGAAACTCCTCCGCATCGAAGAAGAACTCCACAAGCGCGTCATCAGCCAGAACAAGGCCATCAGCGCGCTCGCCCGCTCCATCCGCCGATCGCGCGCCGGCCTCAAGTCGCCCAAGCGCCCATCGGGTAGCTTCCTCTTCCTCGGACCCACCGGCGTCGGCAAAACCGAAGTCGCCCGCGCCCTGGCCGAATTCCTCTTCGGCAGCGAAAAATCGCTCATCCGCTTCGACATGTCCGAGTTCATGGAGAAGCACTCCGTGTCGAAGTTGATCGGTTCGCCTCCCGGCTATGTCGGCTATGAAGAGGGCGGCCAGCTCACCGAACGTGTCAAGCGCTCGCCCTACTCGGTGATCTTGCTCGACGAAATCGAGAAGGCCCACCCGGATGTCTACAACATCCTGCTGCAGGTCTTCGAAGACGGCCAGCTCACCGATGGGCTCGGCAACACCGTCGACTTCAAGAACACCATCATCATCATGACTTCGAACCTCGGTGCGCGGTTCCTCGACCGCAAAACGCCGATGGGCTTCGCCGCCCCCGTCGGCGAAGGCATGGCCCCCCGCGTCGAAGAGCAGGTCATGGCCGAAGTCAAGCGCGCCTTCAATCCGGAGTTCCTCAACCGTCTCGACGAGACGATTCTGTTCAATCCCCTCGGTGACGAAGATCTGCTCCAGATCATCAACCTGATGGTGGAACAGATCAACGTGAACCTGGTGCCGAAGCAGCTCACCATCCGGCTCGCCACCGATGCCGCCAAGTACATCCTCGAGAAGACCTGCACCGACCGCAGTTACGGCGCTCGCCCGCTGCGCCGCGCCTTGCAGAAGTACGTCGAGGATCCGCTCTCCGAAGCGCTCATTCAGGGTTCGCTACCCAAGCCCGCCGAACTTGAGGTCTACCTCAGCGACACCGGGCTGTTCGTTCGCCAGATCAAGGAACAGGCGGAGGTCACGGTGCCGCCCACCGAACCCGAGCCCGGAACACCGCTGTACATTTTCTAGACTCGCCCGCTACAGAAGGGAAGTATGCCGGACTCGGTAACTGCATCTCGCCTACAGGCCAGCGAGGTGGAGTCGTTGCGCAACCGCATCGCCGAACTCGAAGCGCAGTTGAGCCAGTCGCAAAAGCTGCTCGCCATCGGCTCGCTCGCCGGGGGAGTAGCCCACGACTTCAACAACCTGCTCACCGCGATTCTCGGCTATGTCAGTCTCTTGCGCGAAGAGCCGGGCGCTTCCCCGCAAATCCTCGAAGCCCTCGACGTCATCGAGAATGCGGCCGACCGCGCCTCGCACCTTACCGGACGCTTGCTGGGCTTTGCCCGCAAAGGCCTGCCCAAACGCGAGAAGGTGGACATCCATCACACGCTCGCCGAGGTGCAGGCCCTGCTCAAGCACACCATCGACAAGGGCATCCGCCTCGAATCGGATTTCGCCGCCGCATCGCCGCACATCATGGGCGACCCCAGCCAGTTGTTCCAGGTCTTCCTCAACCTCGCGCTCAACGCCCGCGACGCCATGCCCGATGGCGGCTTCCTGCGCCTGTCCACTGCCGATGACGACGGCTTCGTCAGGATCTCCGTCAGCGACACCGGCGTCGGCATTCCCGACCACTTGCGCGAAAGGATCTTCGAACCGTTCTTCACCACCAAAAGCCCCGATAAAGGCACGGGCATGGGACTCACGGTCGTGCAGACCATCGTCCGCGCCGGCGGCGGCCGCATCGAACTGCGCCAGGACAACCAGCACGGCACGCGCTTCGACATCCTGCTGCCCGCCGCCATCGATCGCACCGCCGTCGAACCCCAGGCGGCAGCCGCGGCCCCGGCGCGAGGCAAAGGCTCCGTGCTCGTCGTCGATGACGAGGAGTTCGTCCGCCAGGTGGCCGCGCGCATGCTCAAGACACTCGGCTATCACGCCATCTGTCTCGGCTCGGCCACCGAAGCCGTCGATTACTATAAGCGCCGCGCCCGCGACATCGATCTCGTCATCGTCGATCTCATCATGCCCGACCTCAGCGGCAAGGCCGTCTTCGAGCAACTCCGCCTTGAGAACCCGCGCGCCCGCGTCATCATCACCAGCGGCTACAGCCAGGATCCCGGCGTCGACGCCCTGCTCGATGCCGGAGCCAAAGCCTTCCTCCAGAAACCCTACCGGCTGGCGCAGCTTTCCGAGACGCTCGCCGGAGCCATGAACGCATGAGTTTTCCCAACTTCTACGGCAACGCCGCGGTCGCCGAGGCGCTCGCCAACATGATCCGCAATGACCGCATCCCGCAGACCATCCTGCTCGCCGGCAGTGAGGGAGTCGGCAAGGCCACGCTCGCCCGGCGCTTCGCCGCCGCGCTGCTGGGCGATGCGGAGAAGATCGAGCTCGATGACCTGAGCCTGCCCGAGAAGGTGGAGCACCTTGCAGAGCGCGAGAAGCTTCCCTCCGACAAGCGCGCCGACGATCCGTTGCTCTACTCCTCGCACCCGGACTTCATCACCTTCCCGCCCGATGGGCCGCTGCGCCAGATCTCGATTCAGCAGATGCGCCTGCTCAAGGACCGCGCGCAGTTCGCCCCGATCAAGGGGCGCTACCGTGTGTTCCTCATCGACCACCTCGATCGCGCCAATGAACAGGCCGCCAACTCGCTGCTCAAGATCACCGAGGAACCGCCCGATCACCTGATCCTGATCCTCACCGCGCAGAACGTCTATGACCTGCTGCCCACCATCCGCTCGCGGTCGCTCATCTTCCACCTCAATGCACTTACCGAGGAAGAGATGGCCGCCTTCGCCCGTTCGCGCGGATGGAGCCCCACCGAGCGCCGCGTCACTCTCGCCGCCGGAGCGCCGGGGCTCGCCGTTACGCTGGACATCGAGGCATGGGACAAGCGCCGCCAGCGCATGGTGGCCTTGCTCGAAGTAGCCAGCGGCATCGAGAAGTTCTCCGGTTGGGTGAAGCACTCCGAAACCATCTCCGCCAGCAAGACCGAGAAGCTCGACACGTACCTGCTGATCCTCTACGGCCTGTTGGAGGACATCCTCCTGCTGCGCGAAGGCTCGCCGGCACGCCGCAACTCAGACCTCACCGCGAAGCTGCAGCCCATCGCCGTGCGCACCAGCTTCGAGTGGCTCGAAGCCGCCGTCGAGCGCGTCGATGAGCTCGTCGAGTTCGCCCGCCGCAACATCCAGAAGGGCATCGCCCTCGATGCCTTCGCCGTCGACCTGCGCCGCCGCAACACCTGAGCAGTCGAGTACAATCGGTTCCTATGCGAGCCGTCCTCTTCATCCTTCTTGCCGTCTCTGGCTGCGCGCAGGATCTGCCGCTGCGCGCCGGCGTGGCCAAAGCCGATCTCACTCCGGCCGGGTCGATGGCCATGTACGGCTACTCGAACCGCCGCTGCGGCCCATCGAGCGGCACGCATGATCCGCTGCACGCCAAGGCGCTGGTGCTCACCTCGGGCAACTCGAAGATGGCCATCGTCACGCTCGATCTGGGCAGCTTCGTCTCCCAGAAGCTGGTCACGGACATCCAAACAAAACTGGGCATTCCTGTTGTATTGCTCGCCGCCTCGCATACGCACTCCGGGCCGGCGTTCCTCGGGCCTTCTTCCTCGCAGCCCGCTTATCTCGCCGAGATCGAGGGCAAGATCTTCGATGCCGTGAAGCGCGCCTCGGAGGCGATGTTCCCGGCCAAACTCGCGGTCAGCCGCGGCTCCATCCAACTCGGCTACAACCGCCTGTTGCCTCGCGAGGACGGGCGCTCGCGGGCCTTGTTCGACAACATGGAGCGCATTCCCTATGGGCCCGTCGATCCCGAGTTCGTCAATCTCCACGTCCTCGATGCGGCGGGCAACACCAAGGCTCTGCTGGTCCATTACGCCGTCCATGCGGTCGTGCTCGGCCCGACCAATTGCCTCTACTCGGCCGACTTCCCCGGAGCCCTGCAAGCAAAGGTGGAAGCCGAGTTGAGCGGAGCGCAAGCGATGTTCGTGCAAGGCGGCGCGGGCGACATCAACCCGCTGTTCATGGCCCGCTCCGGCAACACCGAAGCGGACTTCGCCGTCGTCAAGAAGATGGGCGAGACGCTCGCCGCCAGCGTGCTCAGCGCAGTCAAAGCCGCGAAGCCACTGTCACCCAACCGGCACCCCATCGAAGCGCGCAGTGAGGTGCTCCGCTACGAAGGGCGTTGGGACAAATCGCAATCGCTCGAAGTTGGCATCAGCACCGTGCTCATCAATCGCGAGATCGCCATCGCCGCCACGCCCGGCGAGTTGATGCACAAGCTCCAGAGGGACTGGAAGCAACGCGCCGAAGTGGCTGTGCCGCTGTTCTACGGCTACACCTACTCGAGCGGCGGGGATTGGCCGGGCTACATCCCCGACCTCAAGACCGCGGCCCACGGAGGCTACGGCGCGGACGCCACCACGCGCATCGCCATCGGCGCCGGCGAGAACATCATCGAGCGGCATCTGATCCATCTCTACAGCCTGCTGGGCATGTGGCGTGACCAACCGGGCCGTCCGTAGTATCGTAGTCCTTACACCCTATGAATCGCCGATTCTTCCTGCACTCGCTGTTGCCAGCCTCCGCCATGGCCGCGGACTGGCGTCTTCCCAAGCTCCCGCAACCCTACCACACGCCTTCGGCCACGAATCGTCCGAAGGTGATCGCGCGGCCGGATGGCGCGCAGCTCAAGGTGCCGCAAGGCTTCCACGTGGATGAGTTCGCTTCCGGGTTTGAGAAGCCGCGCTTCATGCTGGCCGGCCCGTCGGGTGAAGTGCTGCTCAGCGACAGCGTCGCCAAGGGCAAGGTCATCGTCCTCATCGACAAGAACAAGGACGGCAAGGCCGAAGACCGCAAGGTGCTGCTCGAAGGCTTGGACCGGCCCTACGGCATGGCGTGGTGGAAGGACTACCTCTACGTCGCCGAGGCCACTTCGCTCAAGCGCTATAAGTACGATAAGGCTTCGATGAGCGTGGGCGCTGGACAAGAGGTGGTGGCGATGGCCGACACCGGCAAAGGCCACTGGACGCGCAGCGTGGTCTTCGACCGCAAGGGCGAGAAGATGTATCTGGCCATCGGCTCCGAGTCGAACGCGATGCCGGGCGGCGGCGAGTACCGCGCGGCCATCAATCGCTACAACCCCGACGGCACGGGCCATGAGATCTTCGCCACGGGACTGCGCAACACCATCGGACTCAAGTTCTATCCCGGCACCGATACCCTTTGGGGCGTTGTGCAGGAACGCGACGGGCTCGGCGATGACCTCGTGCCCGACTACTTCACTTCCATCAAGCAGGGCGGCTTCTATGGATGGCCGTGGGCTTACGTGGGTCCGAACCCCGACCCCACGCACAAGGGCCAGCATATGGATCTGGTGAAGAAGACCGTGGTGCCGGATTACTTCCTCACGGCTCACGTGGCCGCGCTCGACCACACGTTCTATACGGGCAAGAAGTTCCCGGCCAAGTATCGCGGCGGTGCGTTTATGGCGCTGCACGGCTCCTCGAATCGCGCCGAGCGCGTGGGCTACTCGGTGATCTACATCCCCTTCAAGAACGGCAAGCCCGCGGGGGAACCGGAAGAGTTCCTGAGCGGCTGGATGATGGGCAAGGACAAGCCCGAGGTGTGGGGCCGCCCCGTAGCCGTGCTCGAGATGCCCGACGGCAGCCTGCTGGTTTCCGAAGACGGCAACAACCGCGTGTGGCGCATCACCTATCAGGGCTAAGTGACGAAACTTTGCACGCTTCTCTTCGCCGCCCTCTGCGCGCACGCCGCCGAGCCACTGCACTATGAGTGTCCCCGTGCGCGCAAAGCCATCGTCATCGACGGCAAGTTGAACGATGCCGATTGGGCGCGGGCGCCCTATACGCCGTTCTTCATCGACATCGAAGGCTCTGCGAAACCGAAGCCGCGCTTCGCCACGCGGGCGAAGATGCTGTGGGACGATGAGTACTTCTACATCGCCGCCGAACTCGAAGAGCCGCATCTGTGGGCGGTCTACAAGGAGCATGACTCGGTCATCTTCCATCAGCATGACTTCGAGGTGTTCCTCGATCCCGATGGCGATGGGCTGAACTACTTCGAGTTCGAGATGAACGTGCTGAATGCGACGTGGGACCTGTTCCTGGCGAAGCCGTATAAGGACGGGGGCAAGGCGGACAACGGCTGGGAGATCCCCGGCTTGAAGACCGCGGTGCATGCGGATGGGACGATCAACGATCCGAGCGATACGGACAAGGGCTGGACGCTGGAGATCGCCTTTCCGTGGAGCGCCTTCAACCGCGGCCCGCGCCCACCGCGCAAGCCTGCGCCTGGAGACACGTGGCGCGTGAACTTCTCGCGCGTCGAGTGGCAGTTGCGGCATGACGGCAAGCGCTACGAGAAGGTGCAGGCGACACCCGAGGATAATTGGGTGTGGTCGCCGCAGGGCGTCATCAACATGCACGTGCCCGAAACATGGGGCTACGTGCGGTTCGGAAAGTAGCGCATGTTTCGACTCCTCACGCTGGGCGCGATTGCCGCGCTGATGATCTACCTGCTGTTTCTCTGGCCGCCCATCGGGATGGCCAACAACGGGGACTTCGGCCGGTTGATCTGGACCTACGGCATGGAGGCGGAGAATCGCGGGCAACCCGATGAGTTCTACAACTACGTGAACCTGCGCTACCGCTTCACCACGGAGCGGCAGGGCTTCTTCGAGTCGTTCTCCTCCGAGCACATCACAATACTGCCGGCGTTGTTCCTGCACCTTATGTTCGGCAAGGACGGGTGGTTCGATATCCGGATGATGGGCGCGGTGCATGCGGCGACGCTGTTCGGGGCCTTCGCGCTGTTCCTGCCGCTGATTGAGCATTGGCCGCAACGGCGGCGCGTGCTGGCCGCGGTGGTGGCGATCTTCGTGTTCTGCGACCTGTACTATCTGCAACTGTGCAACTCGTTCTACACGGATGCAGGGGCGGTGTTCTTCCTGCTGCTGTTCTCGGCGGCGGTGGCGCGGCTGGCGCTGTTGAACACGCATCCGCGGCTGTTCACGTGGGTGGCGTTCGGCGCGGGAGCGATGTTCGCGGCGTCGAAGGGACAGCATGCTCCGCTGGGCGTGTTCGTACTGGCGGCGCTGTGGCTGGTGCGCGGCCGCATGCCGTGGAGCGCTCTGCAATGGCGCGCTGGGGCCGCGGTGGTTGTGGCGGGCATGGCTGTGGCGCTGGTGACGACTCCGCGGAGTTACTCGGCGACGGCGTTCTACAACGTGGTCTTTCACGGCATTCTGCCGCAGGTGGACAACCCGGAGGAGACGCTGCGTGGTCTGGGCCTCGATGCATCGCTGGTGCGTTACAAGGGCACGCACACCTATAGCGCGGAGTCCGGCATGCGCGATGCGGCGGCGAAGCAGACGATCATGGAGCGGGCGTCGATGGGGCGCATTGCGCTGTACTACGCGATGCATCCGCTGGTGGCCGCCGAGCATGTACGGCGGGCGATGCGCGAGACTTCGGAGCAGCGGGTGATCGGCTTTGCCAACCTGCCGAAGATGCCGCACCTGCGGGTACGGTGGACGAGCCATGCATTCTCGTTCTGGAGCGATGCCAAGCGGTTCGTGTTCTATCGCAAGGCCTGGCTGTACTTCGCGTGGTGCCTGTTGTGCATCGGGGCGGCGGTGTGGGCGGCGGGGCGTCATCCGTTGGTGTTGACGATGGCCGCGGCGAGCCTGGCGGCGCTGGCGATCGGCAGCCTGGCCGATGTGCTGGATGGGATCCGCCATCTGACGGTGTTCACCACCATCGGTGACCTCATGCTGCTGATCGCACTACTCAGCGCAAAACCGACCCAAGAGTAGCATCGCCGCCGCGGGAAGCGGCTGCATACTTTTTTGTCTTTTTATCGCCACCAGCGCGATGGTCTCTCCCTTCGTTTTTCGCGTTATGAACTGAGCCCGCAGGAACGCGGATCCTCAGAAGAACAACAACAAACAAAACAAGAAATCACGAGGAGAACCAACCGATGAAAGCCCGACGCTGGACCTGCGCCCTCTTCACCACCGTAGTTGCCACCACTCTTGCAGTCACCCTCCATGCCGAAGTCGGCAGCCCGATCCGCCTCAGCCTGGGCAGCGCCGATCACCTCCGGATAGGCGAACCCGTCAACGTGATTGCTGTGCTCGAGGCCGGCGACGCCGTCTCTCTCGTCACGTTTGAAGTGCAGTCCTCATCTGGATGGCAGGTAGTAGATGGCCAGACGCGGTGGGCTGGAGCGATGGACAAGGGTCAAGTCATGGAATTCCGATTCCGTGCTGTCCCGCTGTCGGATCGTCCCGAAGCCCTACCGGCGACCGCTACGGTCATGGGCTACAAACCGCTCAGCGCGACGCTCGATGCGGAGCGACTGGGAGGCCGTTTCCCCGAACAGGGCCGAGACGAGTCCTTGCAGTCCGACAAGGGTGTACGCAGTGCCTCTACAGCCGATCCCGTGGAAGCGCATTTCGAAGAGGACGTGCCGCTGCCGGAGCCGATGCCGGCAACGCAACCGCGCATTCCCGGCAAGCCCGCCGAACCTGCCCCCGTCGCACCCGCTGTCAAGCGCGGCAAGGATCGCGCCGCCAGCATTGTCGCCAATGGACGCTTCACATACATGGACGACAACGGCATCCGGCGCGGGGTCCGGAATGCCACGGTGGAAGTCTTCAACAAGAACAGCTTTCCCGTGCTGGATGAACTGTGCGGCCGTGGCATCACGGATGGCAACGGCAACTTCAGTATTGGCGGCTCCTGCGGCGATCTCTTCGATGGCCCGGATGTGTTCGCACGCATCGTTCTCAACAACAGCGCCGTTGAGGTAAAGCCGGACAGCATCTTCGCGGGGTCATACACATTCAACTCGGCCCGCCTGAACAACAGCGCAAGCGGAACACTGAACTTCGGCACCATCACCATTACGAACAACCAGGGAGCCTACCAGGCGCACAACGTCGTGATGCGCGCCCATCAGTTCATGGGAGCGGCTCCGGTCAGCGAGAGCTTGCCCAAAGTCACGGTCAACTGGCCTTACAGC
The DNA here is from genome assembly GCA_937952345.1 of uncultured Acidobacteriota bacterium. Classification (GTDB taxonomy): domain Bacteria; phylum Acidobacteriota; class Terriglobia; order Bryobacterales; family Bryobacteraceae; genus CADEFT01. The sequence goes on along the minus strand of CALFYN010001193.1, from coordinate 1,377 downwards.
GGAAGCACTTCCTTCTACAATTCTGTTTTCAAAGCCCTCTACCTGCGCGGAACCGAGGCCTTTGGCGATGAAGGCGTCCTCTACCACGAGTACGGCCACCACATTCTCAACACAAAGGCTGAGAGCCCCGCGCCCAATTACGCTAATGGCAACTGCGACCCCGGCCATTGCCTCTACCAGCCCGAACTCGGCGTCATCGCCTGGACCGAAGGCTGGCCCAACTTCTTCGCCGGCTTCATGCACGGCCGCAACAACGCCGCCGACGGCTATGGCAACACCATGATGCGCTTCGAAGCCAGACAGGCTGCGTTTAACTTCCCCGGAGAAGAAGACCATACCGAAGGCATCATCGCGGAGATCCTCACCGACCTGGTCGATACGTCCAACGACGATCAGCGGGAACAGGGCGCGGGACGCAGCGACGCCACAGCGCTGACCTTCGATAATGTCTGGGAAGTGATCCGCAACTTCGACCCCTCCTCGGATCTGTTCCACAACCACCCGACATCCATCCACGAACTGTACACGGGGCTGCGACAGAACCATTTGAACCAGATCAACAACATCGCTGCCACCTATCGCGAGGCAGGGATCGTGAAGCCGCAACCGGACCTGGAAGTGACCAGCGTGCAAAACCCGCCCACACGGATCTCCCGCGGCACCTCCTTCTCGAACACGAATACCGTCCGCAACACCGGCAACGAGCGGGCCAATAACGGGTTCACGGTGACGTTCCGCCTGCGGAACCTCGTCACCCGGGCAACCGTCCAGCTCGGCGGCGGTTCCCGGACAATTGGCGCCAACCTCGGGGCAGGATCGTCCAACACCGCCAGCAGCACACTCACAGTCCCCACGAACGCGGCACTTGGCACCTATGTCGTGCAGGTGTGCGCGGACTCCAACGGCTCTGTCCCCGAGGATGATGAGGGCAACAACTGCCGCAACTCTTCGGGCTCGGTGATCGTGCAATAGACCGTCCCGCGGCAAGCAACGGGAAAAGGCGATGGGCGGCAGGCTCCGGCGAGACCTGCCGCCCAATGTCTTTGCGGAGTGGCAACCCGCCCTATGCGAAAATCATAAATCGGCCTGATTTTTGCGATGCAGCACAAAGACTCTTTCCTCGAGGAACTGCGGTGGCGCGGTTTCCTGGAATCCACCACCAGCGACGATCTTGATTCCTTCCTTTCCGAGAAGCGGCGCACGATGTATGTGGGCTTCGATCCGACGGCGGACAGCCTGCACCTGGGCAGCCTGATTCCGGTGATGGCGCTGGCGCATGCGCAACGGCACGGGCACCGGCCATTGGTGCTGGTGGGAGGAGGAACGGGGTTGATCGGCGATCCGAGCGGGAAGACCGCGGAGCGGAGTTTGCTGACG